>JAZKYB010000195.1:0-1976 GCA_045611905.1 Acutalibacteraceae bacterium
ACAACTCCTTGGCTCACAGAACGACATGGCTACGATCCGACTTAAATTAAGAAAATTATTCACGATTTGTAAGGAGTGTAGTTATGGCTTTTGACAGTTTATCAGATAAATTAGCCGGTGTGTTTAAACGCCTACGCTCTAAAGGTAAATTAAGCGAGAGCGACGTTAAAACCGCCATGCGTGAAGTTCGTCTTGCTTTACTTGAAGCTGACGTTAACTATAAGGTTGCTAAAGATTTCACCAACACCGTTACCGAAAAATGCATCGGTGCAAATGTTATGGAATCGCTTACAGCGCCCCAAATGGTTATAAAAATTGTTCGTGACGAATTAACTGCCCTTATGGGTAGCGAACAAGCCCGTCTTAAAACATCTTCAAAACTGCCCACAGTTATTATGATGTGCGGTTTGCAAGGTTCGGGTAAAACCACCCACTCGGCAAAACTTGCAAAGCACTTAAAGGCACAGGGTCACCGCCCAATGCTTGTTGCTTGTGACATTTACCGCCCTGCCGCTATTGAGCAGTTAAAGGTTGTGGGTAAAGCGGTTGACACCCCCGTTTTTGAAATGGGCACACAAGACCCCGTTAAAACCGTTCAAAAAGCACTTTCACACGCAAGAGATTACGGCTATGACTATATGATTTTGGACACTGCTGGTCGTTTGCACATTGATGAAGAGCTTATGAACGAACTTAAAAATATTACCACCGCAATCGATGTTCACAACATTTTGTTGGTTATTGATTCAATGGTCGGTCAGGATGCCGTTAACATTGCCAAAGCGTTTAACGATTTACTTGAAATTGACGGCGTTATCTTAACCAAGCTTGATGGTGACACCCGTGGCGGTGCCGCACTTTCGGTTAAAGCGGTTACAGGCAAACCAATTATGTTTGCGGGCGTTGGCGAAAAGTTAGACCAATTAGATGAATTCCACCCCGACCGTATGGCTTCACGAATTTTGGGTATGGGTGACGTTTTGTCCCTTATCGAAAAGGTTGAAACCGAAATTGACGAAGCCAAGGCAGAAGAAACTGCAAGAAAATTGCAAGAAAACAAATTTGATATGAACGATTTGTTGGACCAGTTCCAACAAATTAAAAAAATGGGTTCACTTAAAAGCATTATGTCAATGATTCCCGGTATGGAACGCCAAATCAGAGATGTTGACATCGATGACCGCCAACTTTTAAGAATTGAGGCAATTATCACTTCAATGACTAAAAAAGAGCGTGCAAAACCCGATATTTTAAATGCATCACGCCGCAAACGCATCGCAGCAGGTGCAGGTGTTAAGGTTGAAGATGTTAACCGTCTTATGAAGCAGTATGAACAAATGAAAAAAATGTTCAAACAAATGAATTCAAAAGGCGCAAAAAACAAAATGATGCGTAACTTCGGCGGTATGCCACCTTTCGGTTTTTAAGAGTATTCTCTTTTAAATATAACTATCACATTATGGAGGTGTAATTCAAATGGCAGTAAAAATCAGACTTCGTCGTATGGGTGCTAAGCGTGCTCCTTTCTACCGCGTTGTTGTTGCTGATTCAAGATTCCCACGTGACGGCCGTTTCATCGAAGAAATCGGTACTTATGACCCCACCAAGAACCCTGCAGCAGTAAACATTGACAGCGACAAGGCAAAGAAATGGATTGCTAACGGTGCTCAACCTACCGATACCGTAAAGGCATTACTTAAAAAGAACGGTGTTCTTTAATTCGTAAACTTTGTGTGAGGTAAGTTATGGAAAAGTTATTAGTATCTATCGCGTCAGGTCTTGTTCAAAATCCTGACGAGGTAAAGGTAACAGTTGACCAGCCCAATGAAAACGGTGTTACCGTGCTTCATTTAACGGTTGCTGAAGGCGATATGGGCCGCGTTATCGGTAAGCAAGGCAGAATTGCCAAAGCTATCCGCACAGTAATGCGTGCTGCTGCTAACAAAGCCGATATGAACATTGCGGTTGAAATCGAC
>JAZKYB010000196.1:0-8613 GCA_045611905.1 Acutalibacteraceae bacterium
CAAGTCGCAAGCCACGAATAATTTCCATTCGTTCAATTGTATCAACATCGTGGTGCATATAACGAACCTTTATGCCTGCTTGGTTTAAAAATTCAGTTAGGTTTTCTGCCATTTTTTTGGTGAGCGTGGTAACAAGCACACGCTCTTTTTTGGCAATTCTATTGTTAATTTCGCTTATCAAATCGTCAATTTGCCCATCGGTTGGTCTAACCGAAATTTCCGGGTCTAAAAGTCCCGTTGGGCGAATAACCTGTTCAACAATTTGGGTGGCTTTTTCTTTCTCAAAATCACCGGGTGTTGCCGAAACAAACACTGCTTGGTTAATATGGCTGTAAAATTCATCAAAATTTAATGGGCGGTTATCAAAGGCAGATGGCAAACGAAAGCCATATTCAACCAAATTTTCTTTTCTTGCCCTGTCACCGCCATACATACCACGAACTTGCGGTAAGGTAACGTGCGATTCATCAACAAAAAGCACAAAATCATCTGGAAAATAGTCAATTAAAGTAGATGGCACACTTCCCTTTGGCCGTCTTGCCATAACACGCGAATAGTTTTCAATGCCTTTACAGGTGCCAATTTCTTTAAGCATTTCAACATCATATTCGGTGCGTTGGCGAATACGCTGTGCTTCAATTAACTTTTCGTTTTCTAAAAAGAATTTTACACGTTCTTCCATTTCGTCTAAAATTTCTTTAAGAGCGTCTTGCATTTTGTCTTGCGGTACAATATAGTGCGAAGCGGGATAAATTGCCACATGCGACAAAACTGCCTTAACTTCGCCCGTCAGGGTGTTAATTTCGCAAATTCTGTCAATTTCATCGCCAAAAAATTCAACACGAATGGCATTTTCGGCCGAATAAGCGGGAAAAATTTCAACCGTATCACCACGAACACGAAATTTATTTCGGATGAAGTTTATATCATTGCGTTCATATTGCAAATCAACAAGCTTTGCAATAAGTTCATCTCTGCCCTTTTCCATACCTTGACGAAGAGATATAACCATACTGCGATAATCAATAGGGTTACCGAGCGAATATATGCAAGAAACCGAAGCAACTATTATAACATCACGGCGTTCGGAAAGCGCACATGTTGCGCTGTGGCGAAGCTTGTCAATTTCGTCATTAATGGCGCTGTCTTTTTCGATATAAGTGTCGCTTCCCGGTATATACGCTTCGGGCTGATAATAATCATAATAAGATACAAAATATTCAACCGCATTCTCAGGGAAGAATTCTTTAAATTCCGAACATAACTGTGCGGCGAGAGTTTTGTTATGAGCGAGAACGAGGGTCGGACGGTTTACTTTTTCGATAATATTAGCCATTGTAAAGGTTTTACCACTGCCTGTAACACCTAATAAAACCTGCTCCTTATCGCCACGGTTCAAACCATCAACCAATTGCTTAATTGCATCAGGTTGGTCACCCGTTGGCTTGTATTGGCTTTTCAAAACAAACTTGTCCACACACTCACCTCATTTGCATAAATTTCTACAAATATATTATACCACAAAACATTTGATAAGTAAACAAATATCACTATAAATGTAGCAAAATGATATTGAAAAAATATTTTTAGTATGATATTATTAAATAAATATATATTAGGAGGAATCCCCATGAAAATTTGCACTAATTGTCGTAACGTAACAAATGATGATAACATGAACTTTTGCCCATTGTGTGGTGCACCACTTGCAGCCCTTCAACCCGCACCCCAACCTGAAGTTAATCAGTTCTATGCTGAAGAAAACTATCCAAAACCATCACTTGGTTTGAAAATTGCTGCAATGGTGCTTTCAATAACAGGATTTTCTTGCTTATTTCTTGGTTTTTTCTACACACTTATCGGTCTTACAGAAGAAGGCGTGGCATTTGGTATGGCTTTAACATTTTCGCTTTTCTTCTTACCACTTTGCATTGTTGGTATGGTGCTTTCAAACAAATGCCAAAATGCAGGCGATAATTCCGCATTCAGCCGCCTTGGCAAAATTTTCGGTTTAATTGGCATTATTATTGCCGCGGTTTCAATGTTTATTGGCTTTGTTTCATTGGCAGCAATTTAATCTTTAAGGAATTTTTATAATGAACAAAAACCTTAAAAATATTATCCGTCATAATAAAAATGCGCTTGTGAATTCGCAAAAAAAACTTTGTGATATTTACAAAATTATGTTTAGCTGCAAGGATAATATTCTTTGCGAATATAGTGACGGTTTTCGTGTGAAAAAGGATACATATTTTGAAATTTCACAAAGGATAGAATCGGTTGCTGCAGGTTTATGTGAAAAAATCGGCAGCAATCACGAATATATTGCGCTTGCAATGGATAATTCGGTTGAATGGATTATTGCATTTTGGGCAATTTTAAAAAGCGGCAACAAGCCATATCTTGTGAATTTGCGTTATCCCGATTCTTTGACAAACAAAATTTTAAAAACGCTTGAAATTAAATATACCCTGTGTTTAAAAGAAACAACACTTGAAGTGGAAGACATACTTTTTTCTTCACTAAACAGCACCAAAACCGTGCCCGAAAGTGAATTTGAAAACGAAATTGCTTTTTCATCTTCTGCCACATCTATGAACGAAGTTATTTGCTTTTACACAGGTTATCAAATTTCGGAACAAATTTTAAATTTCGAAAATATTATAAAGCTTGAACCACGCATAGCCAAGCATTACAAAGGCAGTTTAAAGCAACTTGCTTTTCTTCCCTTTTATCATGTTTTTGGTTTGTTTGCTGTTTATTTTTGGTTTACCTTTTTTGGTAGAACCTTAGTATTTTTGCGCGATTATTCTTCTGATACTATTATAAAAACTTGTCAAAGACATAAAGTTACTCATATTTTCGCTGTTCCTGTTTTGTGGCACACAATTGAAGCTTCAATAATTGCTGCTGCCAAACAACAAGGCGATAAAAAATATAAAAAACTTATGCGTGGTATTAAACTTACTACTGCTATTCAAAACCTTTTTCCAAGCTTTGGGCCTGAAATTGCAAAATCAATTATGGGCGAAGTAACAAATAAAGTATTTGGCAAATCGGTTATGTTTTGTATAAACGGTGGCAGTTATATTAAAAACGACACTTTAAAACTGCTTAACGGCATTGGTTATAACCTATATAACGGTTATGGTATGAGTGAAATAGGTATAACTTCGGTTGAACTTGGCCGAACACCAAAGCTTCGCAACCTTAATTCAATTGGTGCTCCATTTACATCGGTTGAATATAAACTTGACAATAACGGTATTTTACAGGTGCGCGGCAGTTCTTTGTGCGTTAAAAAACTTGTAAACGGAAAAGAACAAGAACTAGCCGATTATTTTTACACGGCCGACAAAATGGAATTTAAGGATGGCAGATATTATATTCTTGGCCGTCTTGGTGATATGGTCATTGGCGAAAATGGTGAAAATATTAACCCCGATACAATTGAAAAAAACATAACCTTGCCGGATGCTCTTGCCTTTTCGGTTTTAGGGTTAGAAGGTGAAAACGGTCAAGATTTGTCAATTGTTGTGCAAGTTAATGAATTTGTATCAAAAGCAAAAATTGATAAAATTAAAAATGAAATTTATAAATTTAACGATACCTTACCAAAAGCCACTTCTATTAGAAAATTTTATTTCACAACCGATAATTTGTGCCCACCAACTGCCATTAAAATCAGTCGTGCGCAACTTGTTAAAAAAATTGAAAGTGGCGATGTTAAACTTATTGAATTTTCTAATATGCAGGCAAGCGATTTAAACTGCGAGGATTCACCCCTTACTGATGCAGTAAAAGAAATTATTGCTTCGGTTTTATCGATAAATATTGAAGATTTTAATTCAAATTCACACATTTTTTATGACCTTGGCGCAACAAGTATTCAATATTTTTCAATTTTAACCCGCATTTCAGAAAAATTTTCAATAACTGATTATCAAAAAACCGATACATTTTGTTATACTGTTAAAGAAATTTGCGAATATATAGGAAAACGAATTTAAAATGAAAAACAAATTGTTTATAAATTTATTTCTTGGTTTCACTAAAATTACTGGCATTCTTCCTGCTTATATTTTTATGAAGCCAAAGGTATATCTTGAAGATGGCGCTAAACGCAGTTTACCTAAAAACTGCTTGTTGATTTCTAACCACAAATCCCTATTAGATTTTATTTTATATCTTTTAATTTTTCCTTTTAGCACGGTTCACTTTTTAATGGCCGAGGTGCTTTATAATAAAGGTAAATTTTTCAGCTTTTTGCTAAATTCTTGGGGCGGAATCAAGGTAGAACGCACCGAGCGTGATTTTTCCTTCATTGCCGAAAGTATTGAAATTTTGGATAATGGTGGCAAGGTAGGTATTTTCCCCGAATCACGCTTACCTATTAACGGCAAGCCGTTCCCCTTTACTACAAGCGCTGCTTTTATCGCAATGCACTCTAATGTACCAATTGTTCCCGTTTATACTGACGGTAATTATGGCCTTTTTAAACGTGTTTCAGTTTGTATTGGTAAACCAATGTTTGTTTCAGATTATTTAAAAGATGACCTTAACGAACAAGAACAAATTGAATATTTAACAAATGTTATTGAAGAAAAGGTTTATAAATTAAAGGAACAAATCGATAAAAAATCTTTGCTTCACCCACTTTTCAGTTTTAAAAACATACCAATGGATATGGCACGCCTTCTTTGCAGCGTTTTATTCCCAATTTTAAGAATTAGGCGCTTTACACCTGAAGGCGAAAAATACAACAAAAAAATTAAAGGTGGCGCAATTATTGCCGCAAACCACACTTCTTTTGTTGACCCATTTGTTGTTGGTGTTGCTTTTTGGTATAGAAGAATGCACTTTCTTGTTGCAGAAATTGTTATGAAAAACAAATTAAGGGCTTTATTATTGAAAGGCATTGGCGCAATTAAAATTGACCGAAAAGCCGCAGATATTGAAGCAATCACAAAGTCTGTAAACAAATTAAAGCAAGGATATTTGCTTACCGTTTTTCCACAAGGCGAAATTCATCGTGATGATGAAATTGATTCTATAAAATCGGGTGTTGTATTGTTGGCGCTTCGTTCTTCAACCCCCATTATACCAATTCACATTATGCCAAGGAAGCATTGGTACAACACACGAAGAGTTATTGTGGGAAATGCCATAAACCCTAAAGATTTTTGCAACAAAAAATTCCCAAGCACAACCGATATTAAAAATATTACCGACGCTTTAATTAACGAATTAAACCGTTGCAAATCAGCAAATAACAATGTTGGAGGTTAATATGAATACTTTTGAAAGATTACTAAAGGTGTTTTCTGCCGTTTTTGATGGCGAAATTGACACTAATAATATTTCTTTAAATTCCAATCTTCGCCAAGATGTTGAAATAAATTCTATTGGCCTTTTATATATGGCAATGGCCATTGAAGAAGAATTCGGCATTAAATTTAATAATGAAGACTTTTTAAACATTTCAACAATATCTGATGTTGTAAACATTATTGAAGAAAAAGCAGCGATATGAATTGGATACATACTACCCCAAAACCCTCACAGATTGTAAGAACTAAGGTTAGTTTTTATTATCATTACGGTATTTTTATCAGCGAAGATGAAGTTATACAATTTGGTTTGCCCGACGACCCCGGCAAACCGGCCGAGCAAATCAAGGTGCTTTCAACCGATGTTTACACCTTTTTGTGTGGCGGTAACATTGAAGTTGCAATCCCCACAAAAGAAGAGCAAAAGCAAATGTTTAGTAAACAAGATATAATAAAAGCCGCCCGTGCCCGTATTGGCGAAGGCGGTTATGACATTTTACATAACAACTGCGAACACTTTGTAAATAGTTGTGTTTTTGGTAAAAGCAGTTCATCTTTTGTTGATTCAGTGCGTAAAAAAATTAAAGAAAAATTAAAAAATAAAACTTAAAAGGCAGGAAAAACTATGATATGTAAAAATAGCAATATTAACCGCAGGAATTTTGCGCGTTCTTATTGGTGTTCTCTTATACTTGTGGCGGTTTTATTGGTTATATATTTATTTGTTTTAATAAATGTTTTTCCGAGCATAAATATATAATTTGATTTTATTTTCGCTTTGGAGGTGATTTGGGTGTGGATTTTTCTTTCAATAATTTCATTTATTATAATTTTAATAACAATAATTTTATTACTTCCCTTTTCTTTCATTCTTAAAACTGACGAAAACGGCGATTTTGTTTTGCTATATAAATTTTTATTTAAAACCTTTGGCGAAAACCCTAACCCTAATCAACCGATTGTAAAAGCATTAAAAGAAGTATCAGGTGTTACACGCCTTGACACGCAAAAGCTTAAAGAAAGTTCAAAAAAAGGTGAGCTTTTAAGCACCCTGCGCGAAAACCTTTCACTTATTTTAAAGTTGTTAAAGGAATTGCTGAAAGTACTTAAAAACTGCACCGTTAAAGTTTTAAAAATTGATATTGTTTGTGCAGAAGATAATGCGGCAGACACCGCAATGTCTTATGGTTTGTGTTATGCGGTTATATCACCTTTTTTAAACATCGTTCACAATACGATGAAGGTACGTAAAAAGGGCGAAAAAATCAATATAAACGCAGATTTTGAAGGCAAAAATGAAAGTTTCAAATTTGAAGCTGTGCTTGTAACACAAGTTTATAAGCTTTTAATTGCATTATTTAAATTGGCACAAGATGAAGCTAAGCGTATTTCGGCTGAAGAAGCGAAAAAAACTAACCCAAAAAGTCGAAACTAAGTTTTAAAACCTGTGAAATAATTGCTTCATCACTTTCTAAAACTGCATGCGTAGCATCTGCAATGCTTTCAAATTTGCATTTTTTGCATTTTTCAAAAAACTTTACTTGCGTTTTATTGTTTACCATAATGTCATTAGCGGCAGAAATTATAAGAATTGGTGTTTCAATTTTACCAACAACACGGCAGCTTAAAATCTTTTTAGAAACCATTAACGAATTTGAAACCCAACCAAAGCTCATCGGTGTTGATTGATAATTTGGGTTTTCGCGCCTAAGCTTCATATTATGTTCAAACCTTGCCTTACTTAGGCCCTTTACATAATTAAATTTAATGTTTGGGTCAAATTCTTTATTTATGAAGAATTTACGTTTGCCACCAAAAAACACTTTGCCCAATTTAACACTTTCACGTGCTATTATAAAAGGTACATCCTTTACAATTGGTTCAAACATTGGGGCCGAAAGAATTGCTTTTTCAATTTTGTGGGGATGTTTTGCCATATATAATGTGGTAATAGCACCTCCCATTGAATGCGCATATAAATAAATTGGTTTGTCCTCTGTTTTCAAAACAATTTCATCAATGAAATATGTTAAATCCTTTACATAATCATCAAAGCTGTCAACATGAAGCAAATCTTTAACAGGTGTTAATCTGTCCGACTTACCATGACATCTTTGGTCGAATATAAACGCGTTGTATCCTTGATTTAATGTGTAATAGATTAGTTCGTAAAATTTGTTTGAAAATTCACTAAGGCCGTGAACAATAACAACGTTACCTTTGCTGTTTTCGGTCAAAAAATATTCGTAATAAATATTAATTCCATCAAACGCAGTAAAGCTTCCGCTTTGTTTAACGGCATTAATTTCTAATTCAATTTTACTAATAGAATCGGAAAACTGCTCTTCAGTAATTATATTAAGTTTGTAACTTGGAATAAATCTCATATTTCTCTCCCCCGATTTAAAAAAGCGAAAAGTGGTGATAATAATGATATCAAATAAATGTATTAAAAAGGTTTTGATATCAATTATTGCTGTAATTTTGCTTTTTTTATTACCGTTTTTGGCAACAAAAATTATATATGATAATATTTTCACACGTTATGATTGTCAAAATATTACATTAACTAATGAACTTGAAAACATTGTTTTAACTCGTAAAAACTTTAATTATAAATGTAAAAACAATAATTTAACAGGTTTTTTATACGAAAGTGAAAATAGCCTTAAAGACGCACTAATTGTTATGGCACCGGGTTATAACGCTTGCTGTGACAGTTATTTATGGCAAATTAAAGAATTGTTAGATTATGGTTGGTCTGTTTTTTCTTTTGACACAACGGGTTGTTGCCATTCTGAAGGTGATTCAGCCATTGGTTTTTCACAAGAAGTTTTAGATTTATATGCAACACTTGATTTTATTGAAACCAACAACAGATTTAACTATAAAAGCATTGCTTTAATTGGCCACAGTCGCGGCGGATATGCCGTGTGTTGCAGTTTGGCAACAAATTATGATATATCTGCAGTAATTTCAATAAGTGGCATTAACAGCGCTATGGAGGGCGTTATTGGTGCAAGCAGCCAATATATTGGAAATTTGGCTTATGCTAATTATGGCTATTTATGGCTTTATCAATCATTTATTTTTGGCAAAGATATTGTAAACTTAAAAGCAAATGATATCTTAAACAAAACCGATGTGCCGACACTTATTATTCACGGTGCTGACGATGACAATGTGCCAATTGATAAATTTTCAATAATATCACACAAGGAAAAAATCAAAAACAAAAATATAGAATATTATGTGTGCTCTGCCCCTGAAAATTCAGGACATA
>JAZKYB010000197.1:0-2427 GCA_045611905.1 Acutalibacteraceae bacterium
GGAATTTTAGCTTCTATAATCGGTACCTTCTTTGTAAGAACAAAAGAAGGTGCATCACAAAAGCAACTTCTTTCTGCCCTTTCTCGTGGTACAAACTTCTCAGCAATTACTATTGGTGTTGTTGCACTTCCGCTTATATATTTTGTATTAGGTAAAGCAAATTGGCCAATATACTTTGCAATATTAGCCGGATTAATTTCAGGTGTGCTTATTGGTAAAGCAACTGAATATTATACATCTGATGGTTTTAAACCCACCCAAAACCTTGCCGCAACAAGCGAAACCGGTACCGCGACAATTATTATTGGTGGTCTTTCGGTTGGTATGCTTTCAACTTTAATGCCTATTGTAATAATTTCAATTTGTGTGTTAGTTGCTTATTTTGTTTCGGGCGGTGCCAATAACGCTGCACAAGGTCTTTATGGTATTGGTTTATCGGCCGTTGGTATGCTTTCAACTTTAGGTATTACCCTTGCTACTGACGCTTATGGCCCAATCGCTGACAATGCCGGCGGTATTGCACAAATGGCTGGACTTGAAGAAACTGTTCGCGACCGTACTGATGCACTTGATTCACTTGGCAACACAACCGCTGCCACAGGTAAGGGTTTTGCAATCGGTTCGGCCGCTTTAACCGCGCTTGCTTTAATGGCATCTTATATCGATAAAATTAAGGGTATCAGCGGCGGCAACATAGATGAAGCCGTTTTAAGCATTACAAATCCAACCGTTTTAACAGGTATTTTCATTGGTGCTTGTCTTCCCTTCGTTTTTGCCGCAATTACCATGAATTCTGTTGGTCGTGCTGCACAAAGTGTTGTTAAGGAAGTAAGACGCCAATTTAAAGAAATCGCAGGTCTTATGGATGGCACAGGCGAAGCAGATTACGCAAGTTGTGTCGACATTTGCACAAAAGCAAGTCTTAAAGAAATGATTTTGCCAACCGTAGTTGCGGTTGTTGTTCCTGTGGTTGTAGGTTTGACTCTTGGATGGACAGGTGTTGTTGGTATGCTTGCAGGCGCTACTGCTTCGGGCTTTTTAATGGCAGTATTTATGTCAAACTCGGGCGGTGCTTGGGACAATGCTAAAAAGTACATCGAAAGCGGTGTGCACGGCGGAAAAGGTTCACGCAACCACAAATCAGCAGTTGTTGGTGACACAGTTGGTGACCCATTTAAAGATACTTCGGGCCCTGCTATTAACATTTTGATTAAGCTGCTTTCAATGGTTTCTATTGTGTTTGCAGCGCTTGTATTTAATTTCTCAATTTTATAAAAAATCAACGCCTATTCATTGAATAGGCGTTTTTCTTGTTTATTGATAATAATCATCTAATGTTTTAAACACATAACCTTGGTTGTGGGCTATATCTATCATTTCCGCAAGACCGTCTGCATTGGCTTGCGAAACTGCATGAAGTAAAATTACTGCACCATTGTGATAACGCGACGTAACCGTGTTTACGGCGCTCTCTTTGGTGGGTTGTTTGGAAGTATCCCAGTCGGCATATGCCACCGACCAAAAAATCGAATTATATCCCATTGAAGTTACAAGTTCTAAAGAGCATTCGCTGTGCTCACCTGACGGGAAACGGAAATATTTACTTTCATAATTAAAGTTTTTTCTAATATAATCTTCTAATTCCCAAATTTCTTTTGCCATACTTTCACGCGAAATGGTTGGAAAACTTTTATGTCCCCAACTGTGATTCCCAACAATATGGCCTTCATCAATCATTCGTTTTGTAAGTTCGTGGTTTCGTTTAACATAGTCACCTGTTAAAAAGAAAGCCGCTTTAACCTGTTTTTCTTTTAATGTATCTAAAATATCGGCAGTAAGATTTTTATATTCATACCCACAGTCAAAGGTTAAATACATTCGCTTATCAGTTGATTTCGTATCAAGCGCCAAGGCCTTAACATTTTGCATGCTGTCAAATTTTGTTTGGTTATTTACTGATGTTATATTTGGTTGTCCGTTTTTAGCAACACCAAAACTATAACCCGATTTTGTAGTGTTTAAACCCCTTGTATTGTGCACGTCATATATCTCATACGGGCCAACCATTACGTTTTGCAATGTTGGTGCGGGTTTTGGTGTAGATGTTACACTTTCCTGCTTTGAAGATGTTGACGGTGCTGAAGTTGCAGTTGAAGTTTGTGAACTTAACTGTTCTTGACTTTCGGTTTTGCTTTCTTCTGATTCAATTTCAAACTTTGGTGAACTTGTGCTGACTATTGAAGAAACATCGTCAACATCACCACACGCCGAACATAAGAAAACAAAACAAAGGATTATAGCAATTAAAGAAATTAACTTTTTCATTATTTTAAACTTCCTTTTTTAAGTATATAAAAATTATAAGATATAGTTTTTATAATGTCAATAATAAGTACCGTCTTAATTTTTTTAAGATTAAAAATAATA
>JAZKYB010000198.1:0-1701 GCA_045611905.1 Acutalibacteraceae bacterium
GCCAAGCTTTGCACCGCGAATTACACCCTTAGCGATGTTTAAAAGCTGTTCATCCGCATCATAGATATACGTGGGCTGTGCAGGTTTTTCACAAAGTCCATATCCAATCATCGTCAAATCAAAATCATGCTCTAAAAAACGGTTGGGCAAGGTGATTTCGCCACGCTTAATATTTGAAACACCGCCCGAAAGGCCATAATTCAAAATTACATCACAGCCCATACTGATAAGGCAAACAGTTGCGGCGGCAGCATTAACCTTACCAATACCACAAAGCATTGAAATCACTTCGGCAGCGCCGTTTTCGGTTTTAATTTCAAATTTATGTGCTTCCCTTTTTAAAATTTCAAGCTTTTCGAAATCGCCCGCTTCAACCCTGTTTCTAAGTGACTTATATTCATCACCATCGGCCACAATAATTCCTATTTTTTGAAATTCCATAATTTACCTCTTTATTCTTCGGCAGTAAACTCAAGCTTTGCGCCACAGAATGAACAAAAGATGGTATCTTCTTCAATTGCGGCGCCACAAGCGGCGCAAATGCGCTTTGCTTTTGCATTTTTAATTGCCTGTTTTATTTCGTTAATTTCTTTAATTTTAGCATCAATTTCATCTACAAGCTCATTGATTTTTTCAAAATCAATATCTTCACCCTTGTGTTTTTTATAGCAAAGTTCACCAAGGGCCCTATAATCTTTAGAAACCTTTGTTTCAAGTGATACAACATTAAATTTTTGCTTTCCGGTGTCCATCGCTTCGCCCGTTGCTTTAAGCGCAACATCCAAAGCATCCTTGGCTTTATCAAGCAAATTTTCAAACATATCCATTAGATAACTCTCCTTTAAAATTGATTATAAAATTGTGTTATACCCTGTTTTCTGTCGCAAATTTCATCAAAGCGACTTATGTATTCATAAGGATATTTAAAATTAAAAATGCGCTCAATTTTGTCACCGTTTGGTTGACGCAGCTTTGTAACGGCAGAAGCGCCGCAAGCTAAAATAGTATGGGTTTCATCCATAATATAAACATTGTAAAGGCATTCATAACCTTTTTTGGCATAGCCAACATTTTCAAGGTTGCCGACAGTCTTGCTTTGGCGATACATATAATATGGTGAAATTTCATTTTCACACAAATAATTATATGCAAAATCAACCATATCAGATGCGGTTTTACCCATCTCAATTTCGGGCAATTCACCGCTTTTAGTAAGATTTGATGCCCGCTTCATTGAAAGCGAATGAACTGTTACACTTTCAGGTTGTAAATCAACCACCGACTTTACAGTATTTTCAAAGCTTTCAAAATCGTCGCCCAAAAGACCTGCAATAAGGTCCATATTTATATTATCAAAGCCACACTCACGCGAAAGTTTAAAAGCCATAACGGTGTCCTGTGCGGTGTGCTTTCGGCCGATAACATTTAAAACATCATCATTCATTGTTTGGGGGTTTATGCTAATGCGGGTTGCCCCACCCTGCTTTATTGCCAAAAGTTTTTCTTTTGTAATGGTGTCAGGCCTACCCGCTTCCACCGTATATTCCAAAACACTTTTTAAATCAAAGTTATCGCTTATCACTTTCATAATTGTTGACAATTGGTCAGCCGAAAGGGTTGTTGGTGTGCCACCGCCCCAATAAACGCTTGTAAGGCGCAACCCATTTTCTTTCGCCTTTATGGCAGTAAATGTAAGTTCTT
>JAZKYB010000199.1:0-1953 GCA_045611905.1 Acutalibacteraceae bacterium
CCCAAAATAACCTCTTTAAATTCAGCCCTTTTAAGAATTTCATCCCTTAAAAGAATTGCATCATCCAAACAGTCAGCATGACTAATTAAAAGTGTATCATAAACACCGTTTGCAGCGTTTACAAGATGTTCGGCAATTGCAACACGGGCGTTAGGATAACCCTTTACCTTTTTATAAGCATAATTTTGACCTTTACGATCGGAAATTATTATTGGTTTAACGCCGAACAAATTGCCAAAAAACGCCTTAGATGCTTTTACCCTGCCTGCACGGGAAAGATATTCCATACTTTCAACTGTACCGCATTGATTAACCTTTAAACGTATACTTTCAATATAATCGGCCGTTTCATCGACCGAAAGACCATTTGCCCTTTTATTAGCTGCTTCGATTAAAAGATAACCCTGTCCAAGCGAACTTATTAATGAATCAACGCAACGAATTTGCGCGTCAGGATATTCTTCTTTTAGTTCATTAGCAACCTTAACAGCCATATTTATAGAAGCAGAAAGAGCTGATGAACAAGAAATGTAAAGCACATCTTTACCATTTTCAAGACAAGCTTTAAAACTGTCATAATATACATTTTTTGGCACCTGAGTTGTAAACACACGTTTACCCGCACGCATAATGTTATAGTGTTCTTTGGCTTTTTCGCTGTCCCAATCCAGCGATGCTTTATATTCAACATCGTCAATTGTAAAGTTCATAGCAACATATTCAATGTTATATTTTTCACGCAATTCCTTGCTTAAATCACAAGTCGAATCGCCAAAAATTACAAAATCACGCATTTTATATCCCCTAAAAATTATTTTTGTCCGTTTATAATTTCTTGCATTATTTCCTTTTCAACAGAAAAATCCTCACTTATTTCATTGCCCCAATAAAAAGCGGCGCATAAACCCGGACCAATTGAAACACCACAAGACATACCAACCGAATTGATAATTACTTCTTTGGGATTAAATTCTTTAATAATCATATCCTTTAACACTTCGGCAGCTGCTTCACGGTTTGAATGAGCAACAAAAATTATTTGCTCACTTGGGTTTTTAATGGTTTTTTTTATATACTTAATAACTGCATCAAAAGCAAGTTTTTTACCTTTGAACTTACCCATAACTTCCGCAAGACCTTTACGGTTAAAATCGGCAACTGGGTTTATACCAACAAGCGTGCCAAAAAACGCCTTAAAATTCGAAATTCGGCCGGTTTTACACAAAAAGAAAAGATCATCCATTGGTCCGCACTGATGTAAACAATGTTTATTTTTATCTATGTATTCTGCGGTTTGTTCTAAAGAAAAACCATCTTTTCTTTTAAGAGCAGCTTCAATAACCAACATCGCAAGTGCAGTTGAATAGCGCATAGAATCAACACAGATAATTTTTCTTTCAGGATATTTTTCAAGCAACTGATTTTTAACTAATTCGCAGGTTTGAAATGTGCCTGAAAGCGCCGAAGATAAAGTAATCGCCAAAATATCGTTACCGTTTTTTAGGTGCTTTTCAAAAACTTTAAAAATGTCACCGGTTGTTGCACATGCAGTGCGGTATGAGATATTTTTATCCTTCATCGATTCAAAAAATTCTTTTGGATTGTATGTTTCCCAATCAATATCGGATTTAATTGGTGTACCATCAGGAAGATAAACAATACCATCTATATAATCGTCAATGCCAAAACGCTCACGCAAGGGTCTTATAAGGTCGCATGAAGTGTCCGGAATAATCACGAAATTTGACATAAATTTCCTCCGTTAAATCATATAAATATCAAATTTTATTATAACATAAAACACCCTTTTTTCAACATTTTTTTCGGTTTTTTATAGAAATTTTAAAAAAGATGTGATATAATGACACAAAAGCATTTTTGGGAGGCATTATGGAGATTTTTTTAATAATCATTTCCTTTTTAATGATATCGGGTGTAGTTGCAATGTTTATA
>JAZKYB010000200.1:0-13665 GCA_045611905.1 Acutalibacteraceae bacterium
ATCCAAGCGGTTGCCATAATACAAATGTGAAAGAAAGTTGTTTTCATTAACCGCCATTTGATATGTGGAATTTTTTGTATGTAAAGAAATAACATTTTCATTGATTAAAATCGACATAATTTATCACCAAAAAAACAATAAATATAACTGCATATTGCCGAAGCAGAAATCCACCTCGGCAACATGAAAGTTTTATTAACCTGTAATACCAACTCTGTCAATGCTTTCAACAAACCAATGTTGAACAATCATATATACAATAAGCATTGGTACGATAAAGAGCACGCAACCTGCCATAAGATAACCTATACCTTGTGGGTCACGGGCGCCAAGAATTATGTGGTATTTACTACCCAAAGTTTCCGGCAAACGAGCAATTTGTCGAGCAAGTGGGAAAGCATTGGTTAAATACATACCCGAAAGTAACGAGTCATTCCAGTGCCAAATCATAGAGAATATTGAAACAGTAAGAATTACAACACCCGAACTTGGCAAAGCAATTGAAATGAAAGTTCTAAGGGGACCCGCACCGTCAACCCAAGATGCTTCTTCAAGTTCTTGAGGAAGACCTTTAAAGAACTGTATGTAGATATAAATAAGTATACCCGAACGAAGACCAACACCAAAAATGGATGGTAACCAGAAGGATAATGGCGAGTCAATAATATTGGCACGCAAATCAATACCACTTATATCTTTGAAGAGTCCCAAAATACCAAATAGGTCAAGATGAGAATAATTTATCATGCGCGGAATTAAAATCATCATTTCGGGCACAAGAATTGTTAAAAACAAAATCGCTATATATAATTTTTTCAATTTGAAATCGAAACGAGCCAGTCCATACGCTACGACCGCACAGGAAACAACCTCAATTGCGGCGCTTATAAGTTGATTTTTAAAGGTTGACCAAAAAGAACTTAAATATTCCATTGCGTCAAATGCTGCCTTATAGTTTTCAGCAATAGCAAATTCGGTTGGAATCCAAACTCTGGTAGAATTCAAAAATGCGTACTTACTTTGTAAAGAAGTAATAATTGTATATATTAGCGGATAAATAATGATAAAACCTATTGAAAGAAGAATAAGCAAACGAAAAATAGAAAATAAAACACTTGCACTCTTTTTCTTTAATAGATGAACATTATGGTCATTTAATGTAGAAAAATTAGTGATAATATTCTTCATTATTATGATTTTCCTTTCCTTTACAACCATATAATGACTGTAAAATTATTAAATACTTTAGTAACTTTAATGAAATATTATTCCCAACGTTTTGCTAAGAAACGGTTATAAAGGAACACTATAATTCCCATTATTCCGCCGCAAATAAGGAAATAGAACCACATCATTGCGGAAGTTTCATCATAGTTACCTGTACGCATCATTGAATAAACATTCTTAATAAGTGTGGTGCGTTCACTGGTAATTAGTTCGACCATTGTAAATATAGTAACAAGAAGTGTTACTCTTGAAAGCATTGGGAAAGTGATAAACCAAAACTCTTCCCACTTTGTTGCGCCCTCAATATGCGATGCTTCATAAAATGAAGCTGGTATTGACTGTAAACCGGCAAGGAACAATACAATTTGTATACCGCAGCTCCACACAAGGTCAAATATCTTACTAATTGTTGAGGTTATGTACTTCGCAACATCACCTTGTATATCAAACAATTTAACAATATCATCAACGCTTATCATATTTGCCGAAAATGCATCCGACACACCTACATCAGACATATCATTGCCTGTGGTTTTAAAAATAAGGTTTATAACCGCACCGGTAGAAATAATAACCGGCAAGAAATAGAGCGCTCTGAAGAATAATCTTCCTCTAAACTTTTGGTTAAGAATAAGTGCTAACGACATACTTAAAAGTATGATAATGGGTAACGAATATAAATAATAGGTTACAGAATTTTTAAGCCATGTTTCATAGTTTGCATCGGCCAATAAAATTTGCTTGAAATTTTTCAAACCAACCAAACTTACATCAATACCGCCGGCGACAATTTCTATATCACTAAATGCAAAGATAATAGACTGAATCAGTGGCACAGCAAAGAAAATTACAATACCAATTATCCAATGCAAAGTAAAGAAGAATCCATAACGGCTTTTAAGCTCTACAATTCCCCTGTTTTTCTTTGATTTTTTCATAGTATTTACTCCGTTATTAGATATTCATACGAAGCCAACTTGCCTGCTGGTGTATCAAGGGTTTTCTCCGTATAATTCACATAAACACGAACGCCGTTTTCAAACACTGTTTCACGCAAACCGCTTTCATATACAGTATGTTTGTCTATATGCATTCCTGAAACCTTCTTATAATAATCAGAAAGTTCTTCTGAATTTTTGAAAATGTCATCTTTAATATCAGCATATACGCTGTTATAGAAATATGGCAAATCAGAATTTATCATTGAACTGTCCCAATTATTCATTACTGTATAGCCAAGTCCGCTACCTGTTTCAACAGCTTTCAAAATCATAAGTTTTGAATCGGCTGCTAAATTAACGCTTTGTACAGTCAGCGGAATGTTTCCCTTGAATACCATTTGATAGAACGGAATATCCATAACGAATATATTGCTTTTATCAGAAGTAACGGGAGATTCAGTAATAACATCAGCCAACACAGCTGAATAAATATTGGCACTAGAAGCCATAAAGTTTTTATTATTTGTTTTGGCTGTGTTAATTAAATTAAGCGCCAAGTTGTGGAAACCGTTTTTAGAATAATATTTCGAATTTTCTTTATCGATATAATCTGAATATGCAATTGAAGATAAAGTATCAAGTGATATACCTGAAACATTATTTTTATTTGTCATCTTAATAACTTTAGTAAGCACATTAGCAAAATTTTCAGGTGACAAAATATTATAAGCGGTTTCTAACTTTTTGCTCTTTACAGCAATATCATAATAATATTGTGTTGCCTTTTGTTCGCCGGCATTGGTAACCGAATCAAAAAATGTTGAAACACCTAAAGAACCCTTATTATAACGCTCAATATCAAAGTCAAAATAAAGATCTATTTCATTATCCTTTGAATAATTGAATATATTTTTAAGTTTTCCTAACGAACCAAGATTTTTGTTAACAGTATAATTACCGGCAATTTTTCCTTCGTTAACACCGCTTTCGCCAAAGCCCTTTAATTGAACGGTGAATTTATTTGCCACATTATTGTTGATTTCTTCAATAATATCTTGAGCTTCGTCAATAGTTGTGGCTGGGTGCACGGTTTTATAAGGAATACCTACAAACGATTCTGTCTTTTGAACGCCGCCTATAACTCTTACACTAAGTGATAAATCTTCGCTTTGTGCTTGCATATCATATTCGGAAATTAAATATTCCCTATATGCTTTTGCCATACCGTTATAGTCAGCCATATCATCAGCTAACGGACAAAATGTAACCGAAATAGGTTTATTAATCATCTTCTTGCTGTAAACAATGTTTTCTACACTTTCATAGGAGAAAAGTTCGGCAACATGGTTTGTATAACCACGCATTTGAAAACTTGCATAAACCGATGAATAACCATAGGTTGTAGAACCCGACGATACATTTATCCAAGCAGATGCAGGAGAACCATCAATAATCGCGCAAACTGCTTTATTACCCATTTTGGCGCCATAAACATTAAGTCTTACCGTTTCTTTTGTAGAAGTGGATGCAACCTCGTCTATTGTAGGGTCATAACCATAAACTTGCGCTGAATATAAATTTCCCTGTTCGGATTTAGCTGCAGTATCTACCAAAGCACCGGAACCCGAAGGAACAAATAAATAAGAATTTTCAGTGTCATTTTTTACACCGCAAAAGAAAGGTGCAATAGCGATAGAAATAACTCTATTGTCATTTTCTTGTATTTGTGTGGGGTCAACACTTAATCTAACGCCCTTGTCGGTCAACTCGCATTTAAGCGGTATCATAACATTGGCTTCACTAAAGAAATATTTAATTACAATACCATTATCAACAGTGCTGTAATCAACCATACCACCCTTTACCGCATCGGTATAAGAATAATATGTGTTTGTTTCATTGCTCATGAAATCTTTACATTCAACCGAAAGAATTGATTCAACTCTTGGGTGTTTTCTGATAGGCATGCCAAACTCGTCAACCTCCGGGCCGGAAGTATCAATGGGAGTAGAACTCCACTTTTCTTGAGTTTTGTTGTCCACCAAAACAATACCCATATTGTTTTTATCTAATTCCAAGGTGTAATTAGAATTTTGTGCAATAATTGTATCCGATGGCTTATTAGAAAATTCAATTTCTGTATACTTTAAAGAATTAAATTCGGTACCGCATGCTGCAAGCGTTAAGCAAAGAACTATACAGCATATTATTGCTAATATTTTTTTATACATACCGCATTCCTCCTTAAAGTGTTAATAGTTCGGTAACAACTGTAACAATAAATCCTCCGAACTGCTGTACAAGAATTACTATTGTGATACCTAAGAAAACAATTGCCGCAATTCCCGCCAAAGACAACAAACTGGTACCCAACAAAGTACCCATATTAAAGTCGTGTATCTTTAGATGACCGATTATCATTAAGAACAAGAAGTAAAGTATTGCAATAACTTCAATAATAGTAAGGAAGCTTGCCTCGATTGGCAACAATACGTTAGTAAGAACAAGTCTTATTATCTTTTCAATAATCAATGGTAACAAGCTGTAACAGGTAACAATTGCAATTTCCTTAAACTTACCTTTACCGCCAAATAAAGTACATACCATCCAGTTGGCAACAATCCACAAAACAACCAAACCTACTGTCTTTATAAACAACCAGAATGAATTGAAAGAATCAGGGTCATACAGGGTGAAAAGGAAACCACCCTTTAAGGTTATAAGTATAGATGAAACATAGAATGCCAAAACGGAAGCTACACAAATCCATAACGAACCCAGTTTCTTCTCTTTAATATCCGTGAAATTGATTGACGGATGAATAAGTGTTGAGAAGAAAAGGTTTAAATCCTTGTTTTTAATAAGTTTAATCTTTTTACGGGTAGATACTACCAAGAAAACAATTGCTAAAGCAATAATTAAAACAAGAGCAATGAAGATTGCAATGAAATAATCACTGATAATTTCATTGCGCTTATATTCAAAGGCAATTGCATATGTTTCTCTGTCATATCCTTGCTTTGCAAGTTCAAGTGCCTTATCATAATCGCCTTCATTTATATATGCGCGTGCAAGCGCACCATAAGCCGGTTGGAAGTTATTATCTGTTTTAAGCACTTCTTCCCAACCCGGTTTTGCTGTGTCATATTCACCCTTAAGAGTAAGGGTAATAAGACCTTTTATATTTGTACCAAATTCGGTAATTTTAAATACAGTAATTTTATTAGTTACACCGTCGGAAACTAAAACTTCTTCGCCATTATTTTTAATAGCAAGTGCAGTTACATTAGAAAATGTTCCCACCTGTGTACCAAAGCCCATACCGCCGCCAAATACCGAAACAATTCTACAATCAGAATCGTATACAAATACCTTGCCAAAGGCAGATTCAAGACCGTAAACAAAACCGTTATCATCTACTTCAATGTCAAAGATATCTTGCTTCGAAACAGCACCCTTGTTATAAGAAGTATTTATATTGGTATCAACAAAGGTTATATCGTCTGAATTTAAAATATTATTACCCAAACCGGGGCCCAACTTTTTAACCTGGCCCTTGCGGTTGCTGTCTGTATAACCTGTGCTTGTGTAAATAAAACCATCTTTATTTATAGTAAGGTCTACAAAACAGAAAGGTAATCTTTTTGTGGTGCTTCCCAATTTTGTGTTATTGGGGAAAATACGGTTTTTGATATTAGAAAATATGTTACTAATTGTGGCATTTACTGTATTTGCACCATAAAAGCCCAAAAATGTCATATCGGTGTCATAAAGCAATGCACCGTAATAAGAACCATCACTTAAAATATAGGTATAGCCATAATCGTCAATAACCATATTTGTGGGACGGAAATCAAATCCGTCAGGAATTAAATTAGATTCCGGTAAAGTGATGATATTTATTAGAGCCCCGTTAGAATCTATGTGCAAAATGCGATGACCTTCGGTGTCGCAAATATAGACAGTATTGTCTTTTGCAATATAGATGCCTTTGGCGTCTATATATGTTTCTGTGCCATTTATAGCGCCAATTTCTTTGATGAGCTTATAATCCTTATCAAGAATGATAATTTTTGAATTACTGTCAAGAATATAGAAATTACCATTGCCGTCATAGGTTATATCATTGATTTTTTGAAAATCTTTAACGCCCAATTCGGCCATATCAATTTGATATTCGGCAGTGTACATAGGGCGGTTATAAACCGCCTTATCCAATTCAGCAACATCAGACCAATAGGTATAGCTATCATAAGGAACTTCGGCACTTGCTGTAAAAGCAGATAATATCACAAAAAGTGCCACGAAAAATAATGTAAAGATATTTTTAATTGTTTTTTTAGCCATATCCCTACTCCTTTATACCTGCGCTGCTCATCGCTTCAATAACGTTACTTTGTGAAATTAAGAACACAAGTATTGGGGGTATCATCATGATAACCGTAACGGCCATCGAGCTACCCGCACGAGCGGTACCACCCGCTGTAATTTGTGTAACTATTTGAGGAAGTGTCTTTAATTGTTCACTAAAGATAGTGCCGTTAGGAACTTCAGCCCAAATATCTCTGAAAGCGAAAAGCATAAGTGTAAGCCAAGCAGGTTTAATAACCGGCATTACAATAGACCAAAAAACCCTGTAATGACTTGCGCCGTCAATTTTTGCAGCTTCAAGCAAAGCGTTGGGAATATAACCTTCGATATATTGTTTAGCCAAGAATACACCAAGCGTTGAAGCCAAGTGTGGCAAAATGCAAACCCAATATGTATCGATAATATGCATTTTTGAGAAAATCAAATATCTTGGAATTGCAAGTGTATATGCGTTAAACATAAGCGCAAATTGTACAACCCAGAACATTGCGTTTCTACCCTTAAATTTTGCTTTTGACAACACGAAAGCCGCCATTGTAGCAACAATTATATAGAAAAATGTAGAAACAATACTAACAAATAAGCTGTTAAATACATATCGTGAAAGCGGTACCTTAAGCGAAGACATTAAGTCCGGCAAAATAAGATAATTTCCTAAGGTTGGTCTTCTAACGAAGAAACGAGGTGGAAATATCAACAATTCATCCAATGGCTTAAATGATGTACATACAGCGTATATTAATGGTAGCATGGTGAAAAGACCGGCGCTTACCAAAAATAACAAGTTGATGAAATCACCAAATTTAGAACGGGTGTAACGTCTAACCGACATTTTGTTTTTTGACGGTAATCGATTTTTGAATTTTTTTACGATATTAATAACGAACACCTCACTTCTGAACAGCTGAAAGAACTTTTCCGACAATTAATCTTGTTGTAACCATCATAATAAATAGCACAACAGCAATTGCCGAAGCATAGCCCAATTCATAACGTACTGTAGCCATATCCTGCATTAAAGATACAATTGTATCTACAGCGTTTGATTTACTTGGATAACCTGCCAAAGTAATTGCAATAGCACTTACCGAGAAACTGCTTTGAATTTGCATAACCGCACTGAAAAGCAACATATTAGACATTGCAGGTAATGTTATGTATCTTAATTCTTGCCAACGGTTTCTAATACCGTCAATTGCACCGGCTTCATACATTTCGCGGTTAACGTTTTGCAAACCTGAAATATTTGCAAGGAACGAAACACCCATACTTTGCCACAATTGAACAATTACAATAATAGGCATTAAGTATGTTGCGTTTTTAAGCCAAACAATAGGTTCAGTAATAACACCAATGGAAATTAAAAGACTGTTAATATAACCATAGCTGTCACCGCTAAATGCTACTTGCCAAATAAAGTATGCGTTACCCACCAAAGAAGGGGCATAGAACATAAACGAAAGCAATGCTCTTGCTTTGGGTTCAAATTCGTTAACAAGCCAAGCAAGTAAAAATGCTAAAAGGAAGCCCAACGGGCCCGAAACCACCGCAAAAATGAAAGTGTTTTTAACGGTAATCATAAATGTTGCGTCGTTTGTAATCAATCTTCTGTAATTTTCAAGTCCCACAAATTTGGGAACCGAAATCATATCGTAAGATGTGAAACTGAAAAATATTGAAGAAAGAATTGGTATAATTGTGAAAATTATAAAGAATATCGCAAAGGGAGCGAACATCACAAACATTGGAAATTGTTCTTTAAAAGAACCTTCCGGCGCTAATTTTTTGGTTTTTAAAGTGTTACTTTGTTTAAAAGCCATGTCCTCTTCCCTCCTTATTTATATTCTTCAATTTTTCTTGCAATTTCATCATCGGCAATTTTGCTCCACTTCATAAGGGCATCCTTAGAATTGCTTTCGCCGTTAATAACTGTCCAGAAAGCTTGGTCAATTGCACGTGATAAATAATAACTTCCGGGCACTTCAGGAACTTCTCTAACCTGTAAGCGTTGTTGTTCCATAACTTCAAGATGTTCGCTATCCCAAGCAAGGTTTTGGAAAGCTTCAACGTTTGCAGTAGTAGTTCTACCAATCATGCCAAGTAAAGATTCAACATTATTGTTGTATCTTGTTTGAGTTTCAGCCGAGGTCCACCATTTAAGGAATTCCCAAGCTTCATCCTTGTTTTCAGATTTTTCAATAATACCGCAACCTGTACCTGCACCACCAATAGTTCTGTTACCATTTTCCGAAGCCGGAACCAAAGCTACTGACCATCTGCCGGCAATTTCAGGAGCCGCAGAATAAAGGTTCATATATGTTGCGAGAGGAGCAATACCCAATGGTACTACACCTATTCTGAAACGGTTATAAAATTCCGCTTCTTTTAAATAACCGTATTCGGTATATAAATCTGTCCAAAAATCAAAAACATCAATTGCTTCTTTAGAATTTAAAGCTGTTGCAGTTTTTTCTTTGTTATATAAAGAAAGTCCGTTTTGAGACATAAGTGTTGGAAGCAAATTCAAACTACCAATACCTGTGTTAACAGTTGTTGCTGTTGTAATTTGTGTATAAGGTACATACACATTCATGTTATTTCTTTGAATTACGGTAGCAGCGTGTTTAAATTCTTCCCAAGTTTGTGGCACACCGAGACCTAATTTTTCCATAATATCTTTACGATAATACATAAGGAAATAACTTTGTGTGTCAGGAAGTGCATAAAGTGCATCGCCATATCTGTAGGGTTCTTCAGATGTGGTTTGGAAACGCTTTAGTACCTCGTCACAGTCTTCAAACTGAGTTAAATCAGCAAGAGCACCACGAATACCAAGGTTTACAGGTTCAGTTCTTGCTAAATGAAGTGATAAATCAGGGAAATTACCTGATAAAATACCATTTATCAAGGAAGCACTTACAACATCAATACGAACGTTGATGCCGGTTTCAGGTGTGAAAGAGTCTTTAATAAGCGAATTTAATACCATCGCTTGATCTTGACCCCAGTTTATCCAAATTGTGATTTCTTTATCTTCGGCACCTTTTTCATTTGTCATTGAATAATCTTGTGTGAAAGATATTACAAGACGCATAAAACCATACCACAACGAGCTAAAGAAATTTGGATTTTTGTTTTCAACTTTTTCGCCATAAGGCACAATTTGAATTTCATCAAGTGCCAACGGCATATTAGTCATGTCATAAAGCCATGAGCTTACAGATGTGTAGTTGTTGTAATAATCCTTAACATATTGTTGTGCAGTATAAGGACTTCTTAACATTTGCTTAAGAACGCGTGACATATTTTCAATAGCGGCAATACTTTGTGTGCTTTTGCTGCCCGACATTTTCTTCATATCAGCGGCAATGCTATCAAGTGCGTCTCTGCATTCTTCTAAGGTTTTATTAAAATCTTTAATTTGTTTAAATAATTCATAGTCACGGTTTACGTCAGGAGATTCGCCCGTAATCATAACAATTTTGATATATTCATCACCAAGGCGAGTTACAACTTCAGATAAACGTTTTACAAATTCACTTTGTGGGCCGATTGTTACTTCTAAAGATAAAGTATGTGGGCCCTCTTCAAGCCAAACATAATAAGGTGATTTATTATTTTCACCAAGGGTTTTATATTCCCAACTTGTACCAAAATCAAAACCAAAACCTGAAGCTTCTTCAAACGGAACTTGACCGTCTATTTTAAGCTTGCGCCAGCTAACACCATTTACAAGTTCTGACTGCTTATATCTGAAACCGAAATAATAATAGCCCGATTTTTCAACATTGAAATTCCAAGTAAGCATACTGCCGGGGCTTTGCCAAGAAGAACCACCGATATAGTTAATTTTACTTGTATAAGCATTTGAAGGTGTCATACCTGCATCGCTGTTGTTGCTTTTGGGTATTAAAGATTTTGAATTTTTAACAACTGCTTGTTCGCCTTGAATATAAATAATGTTTGCATTATTTTCTTTAAGGTCATAATCTTTTGAAACAGTTTCATAAGCCACAGTTGTTTCAGGAATAATTAAAGAAATTTCTTTAATTAAAATTTCCTGTTCGGGATTTACAAAGGTAATAGTATGCTCACCGTTTGAAAGTGCAAACATATAAGGTTCGTTAACAACACCCGAAAAATCCTGTAAAACAGAAGTGATATATTCCCCTGTTTCAACCTGTTCTTGAGCATATTCGTTACCGCTGTAATCTATTCGTGGTGTTTCTGAAACATTTTTCCAGTCTCTTTTAATGGTAATTTGTTCAGCATTAGAAAAAGGAACTTTACCATCTAATTCAAGCGCAAACTGTGGGTCGATACCCGAATCTTTGGGCTTCCACACAATTTTAATGTTGTATAAAGCCGCTTTTTCAACATTCACTTTAAAGGATAATTTTCCTTCACCGTTCCAGTTAATTGCGCCGTCACTTAAAGCTGCATTAGCATCTTTAGCGGTGAAATTTTTAAGAGATACTGATATGTCTTTTTCGGCATTAGTAAAGTTAGAGGCGTCTATATAATTATAATAGTCACCGGATTTAACGCTTACAATTTCGTTTGATGCATCGTTGTTTTGTGTTGCAGCATCGGTTGTTTGTGCACTGCAAACAAGATTTCCAAATAAAATTGAAGCGCACAACAAAATGCTAATGCCCTTATACATTTTCCTTAGCACGCTATCAGTCCTTTCGCGATTTTACAAAGGCGGATTTTACCCCGCCTTTGTGTTAAAATTAGTAATTACTTCAAAATAATTTGTGATTTGCCATCGTTCTTTTGATAAAGACGGATGTAATCGATTTCATAGTTTAGCTTGGTCGGGTCAATATTACCGTAACCGGTATATTCATAAGCACCGCCATTAGTGTGCATGTGGTTATTAAGACGAATAGATAAGAATTGATTAAATATACCGTCTGAATTGGTATTTTGACCGGTAATATCGAAGTGATCCATTTCGCTTCTCTTGGCAGTATAATAAGGTTCACCGTCAACCATGAATGTCATTGTATCTTCTGTCCATTCAAAAACAATTATGTGCCAATCTTCTCTTTGCGACTCAAGATAAAATACTTTATCACGGTCACTTTCGCTGACATTATATCCGTTTCCGGCATCTTCCGGGGTGCCACTACTGCACTCGATAGGTTTGTCATTTTCGTCTTTAATATTATTTCCGTTTTCATCGTTATACCACTTATGGATACAAGCAACCATTTGATTATTGTTACTTGTCAAAAAACCACCCTTGCCAAACACCTCAAAAATATCAACTTCGGTGCTGTATGGTGATGATTTATCATAACCCAACGCATTACGTGAACTAAGCCAAAGTGATGGGAATGCACCTGCACCAAACGGAATCTTAGCACGCATTTCAAGACGACCGTATTTAAAGCTCATTGAACTTAAAGTATCAAGACCGTAGTTAACAGTGTAAATAGGATTATTATTTACATCTTTATTTCCGGTATTTTCACATATAAGTTTCAAACTTTCGCCTGTAAACCTTGCGTTATCAGCATATTGAAGCGTTGTGCCCAAGCTCATTGACTCATTTTGAGACCATACTGAATAATCAAGTGAACCATTATTAAATTCTTGTGACCAAACTAATGATTCTTCAGGTTCTTCAAGATACATTGTTTTCTTAATTGCAATAAGGTCAATAATGTTTAAACCGTCAATGCCGTTAATATCGCAAATGTCATATTTACCTTCAACTAAAATTGTTTGTCTAATGGCCGAAAGAATTTCAGTTTTTGAATAAAGGTTGCTGCATATAACTGCATCTTTGGAAACATCTGCATCAAAATTGAATATCTTAGTTTCGTCATTGGTTGCAATTGTTTCACCGTTACAAGATGTAAACTTAACACCACGGTTAGCATAACCCAAAATGGTATTAGCATTGTTTTGATTAATGGTAACATCGTTAACATTAACATTTACAAAGTTTATGTAATTAAGCAAGTCGTTAACATCGTCGGATGTAACATGGGTAGCACCCGAAACAGCGCCTGCATAAGCATTGCCCGATGTGTTAATATTCACAGTTTCAACATTAAGGTTTTTAATTATTGCTTTTGAAGAAACAAACGGAATTAAACCATAAGCATAAGTACCATTGTCTGAAATTTCAGCGTCATAATATAAACCGCTTACGGTATAACCTGCACCGTCTAAAACGCCTGCAAACGAACCGTCAGTATAAGTGAAACCGTCAAGAAGTGCTTTTTTGCTTACCCATGAGTATGGATTTTCATCTTGCCAGTTGTCATAAACTCTTGAAATTACAATATCATTGGTAAGCTCATAGTATTTACCACGAGTTAAATTGCGGTCATAAGAACTTGCCAAAAGATAAAGCTGACTTGCATTTGAAATTAAGTATGGGTCTTCAGTAGTACCACTACCGCCTGCAAACGCACCGGCTGCTCTACCATCCCAGAAGGTTGTTTTTTCTTCAGGTGAGTAATGAACAGGATAGCCGTTTTCAACAGTTTTCCAAACTTGGTTAAAGTTAAAGTTGGTTAATGTATCTTTTGCGTTGTTACCTGTAATTGCTGATGATGAAACCTTGGTTAAACCATCAATCGAATTATCATAACCTTCACTTAAGGTATAAACATTTTCAAAGGTGGTTTCTTCCTTGAAAGCAACCTTGATATTAACCAATGGGTTAATGTCATCGCAATAGCTGTTTTCAAAAACAAATTTGTTACCGGTGTCACTACCGTCCAAATAACCTACAAACGCAGCTGTGTTTGAATTTGTGGCCGCAGTTACGGTAAGATTTGTGTTTATAACACGGCAATCAATTATATTAAAGGGTTGTGAATAAACATAGCCAATAATACCACCTGCACCATTAGCGGCTTTAGCGCTAAAGTTTTCTACCGAGCAACCATTAACAATAACCGCCTTTGAACGCTCTTTTGCCTTTGCAAGCCCAATAAATGCACCGGCACCATATGTTGCAATGCTATTACCGCCTTTTATGTGCAAATCGTAAATTTCGGCAAGCTGTGTTGCAACAGGAATAAGACCTGTGGCACCTGCAGCTGCACTGCTGTAAAGGTTGTAAATGGTGTGACCATTACCGTAAATAACGCCGTTAAAG
>JAZKYB010000201.1:0-4523 GCA_045611905.1 Acutalibacteraceae bacterium
AAAATGTCCGAAAATTTTATTTCATATAAAGGCAAACCCTTAGTTAGATGTAAAAATGAAATTTATTACGGTGATATGGCAGAAGCATTTGTTATAAAATTCACTGTTTTGTCAGAAGATGCCGATGGCGAACCAAATAAAATTAAGGTTAACCTTTTAAAAAGTGATACTACATTAAGCGATAAAGACCGCATCGTTAAAGAAACTACCAAAGATACAATGTTTGAAGCACTTGACTTTGGCTTTGTTTGGCTTGAAAGAGCATTAAAATCATAATAAAAATTAAAATCCCGACCACTTGGTCGGGATTTTTTTATTTCAGTTTTTTGAAAATGTTGTATTTATCAAATGCTAAATAAAAAGGTATACCAAACACGAAGCAAACGATAAATTGACCGATGCCGACTTCTAAAGCAGAAAGCAAAAATGCCCAAATAAATGTTTTTTCTGGCAAGAAGAAAACTGCAATTTCGAAGCCGATGATTAGGGCATTTACAATAACGGGGGGAAAGAAGGCAAAAAACGGAATGCCCTTAAATTTTATGTCACGCAAAATATAGGTTAAATAAGCAGCTGCAAGGGTTGCAAAGGTGCCAAAAACCATATCAGGAATGCTTAGTGTTGAGCCAATATTTGAAATAAAGCAACCAATGGTAAGGCCCGGGATGGCCGCAGGTGTGAAAACAGGCAAAATTGTAAGCACTTCGGAAATGCGAAGTTGTATGGGGCCATAAGCCAAGCCAAACACACCGCTTAAAAAGGTGAGTCCTGCATAAACTGCGGCAATCAAAGCGGCCGAAATAATATAATTTATACGGTTTCTTCTTGACATTTTAAACACCGTTAAATGCCTAAAAGTGCAGCGCCGATGATACCTGCATCGTTGCCAAGTTCGGCAATTTTAATTTCGGTAAATTTAGTGCGCTGAGCGTGACCATATTCACGTTCTCTGACAAGTGCTTTAAGTGGTGTTAAAAGATAGTCGCCTTCGCCACAAACACCGCCACCGATACACAAAACTTCGGGTTGGAAAATATTTATCATATTAGCAAGACCGCAAGCAAGATAATCGATATATTTATCAACAACTTCTTGACCTGCCTTGTCGCCCTTTCGTGAAGCGTCAAAAGCGGTGCGTCCGCTAACATTTGCAATATTGCCTTTAACCATATCCCACATAATTGTGTCTTTGGTTTCATTAAGTTTTTCTTTGGTCATATTTATAAGACCGGTGGCAGAGCTATATGCCTCCCAACAGCCCTTTCTGCCGCATGTACAGGGTTTTCCGCCCGCTTCAATAACAGTGTGACCAAGTTCACCGCCTGCAAAGTTAAAGCCCGAATAAAGATGACGGTCAATAACAATACCGCCGCCAACACCTGTGCCAAGTGTAATCATAATAACATCTTTTTTGCCTTTGCCGGCGCCCATTATTGCTTCGCCTAAAGCCGCTGCGTTAGCATCATTTTCAAGTAAAACCTTTTTAATGCCTGTGCGGGCTGTAAGCTCGCTTGCGATGGGGTAATTTTCCATATTAAGATTGTTGGCATAAGCAACAACACCCTTATCAGGTTCAACCGAGCCGGGAGATGCTATTCCGACATAAGCAATGTCATTAGCGGTTAAATTGTTTTCTTTAATAAGCTTGTTGCAAAGACCTGCCATATCATCTAAAACGGCATTTAACCCACGGCTTATACCTGTGGGGCACTTTGCTTTTCCTATCATTAAAAGTTTGTCATTTAAAAGACCAACGGCAATATTTGTGCCGCCCAAGTCAACACCAATGTAATACATAGTAAAACCTACCTTAATTTGATAAAATCAGTATATCAAATAAAATTGAAAAAGTAAACAAAAATATAGCAGTCAGCAAAAAAACTGACTGCTTTTAATTATTATTAGGTTGCTGCCATTTTCATAACAAGGCGTGTGGGTAAAATTTTGGCAACAAAACGATAAAATTTATAAAAAATATGGTCGGCATAAACCGCTTTTTTCTTTTTAGAAGCTTTAAGCGAATTTTTTGCAACGCGTTTGGGGTTATCACGCGGAAGCATATCAAAGGTTTTGCTGTCACCCTTGCCAATGTTTGCAAGTGGTAAAAATTCGGTTTCCATTGGGCCCGGACACACGCTTAAAACATTGATTTTGCGTGATTTTAGTTCACTTCTTAAAGCACGTGAAAAGCTCATAACAAAGGCCTTTGTTGAAGAATAAACCGCCATTCTCGAATTGGGCGCAAAGGATGCAATAGAGCAGGTGTTTATAATTTCACTGTTTTCCATCATAAAGGGTAGAGAAAAGCTTGTTACAACGGTTAATGCCTCACAATTAAGGCGTATCATGCCCGCATTGTCCCCGGTAGAAATGTCATAAAACATACCCATTTTGCCAAATCCCGCATTGTTTATAAGCAGTTTGATTTCGGCTTTTTCACTTGTTAGAAGTTTTACATATTCTTCAATGCAAGAATCATCGGTAATATCGCATTTTAAAACACGGCATTTTGTTTTGAGTAAATTTGCAACTTCTTTAAGTTTGTCTTCACGGCGAGCTATTAGCCAAATTTCATCAATGTCTTCTCTAAAATTGTCAACAGCCCATGCATATTCACGACCAAGACCTGATGATGCGCCTGTAATAACCGCAATTTTCATAAATTAACACTTCCTTTTGGGTAATTATACCACTTAAAACAAGTTTTTGCAAAACATATCTGCAAAATTGTTAAGTTTTTCAAAATCCATTGCTTTAATATAGAAATTTTCAAGTTCATCATGAACTATTTTTGCTTCTTTTAAGGTTAAAAAGGCCGTTTCAAGCAGTTCTTTAGAAGCTTTATTGTTAAATTTTATGCGGTTTTTGCTGAAATGCAGCAGTCGACTATCAACAAAACGGCGTGAATGAACACGGCGAATGTCGCTTTCAAAATTTATAAAACGGTTTTCCGTCAAAAAACCAAGCGATAATTCGGGCAAAATTATGTGGTCAATAAGGTGAGGGAATAACGGGTTTTTAAAGGTTGAAATTTTATAACCGTTTTTTAGTGCAAATCCCCGCACATGCTTTAAAACAAGGGAAGAAACACTTAAAAATTCATCCTTAATTATAATAAGGTTTTGGCAAGAATTTGTGATGGTTTCAGGAAAAGAAATAAATCCTTTCGGGGTGATAGCGGCCAAAAACTTTGCGTTTTCTTCGCCATTTCCGATTTTTTGTGGTATGTGTTTTTGGCAAAGTTTTTCTGCAAAACGCTCAACTTTTTTTATGTCGGTGCAGTTTTCGGCCATTTTAAAGTTATCATAAAGCAAACCACCGGCTGCTGTAATATAACATGAAGCTGTTTTGTGCAATGCTTTGTTTAAATTTGTAACTTGTATAACTTTATTTTTGTCTTTAATTTTTTGATTGTCCCAAAACTGACCAAAGTTTAAAATTTCTTGACAAACAGCAGGGTAAACGGGGTCAACGGTATGTGGCGCTGTGCCGTCAAGAATAATGATTTTCTTATCTTCAAAAATTACGGCATCAAGACTGTCGGGGTCTGAAGAACAGGGGCAAAAAACGACCTTTTCACCGTTGTTTTCAGCCATTTTTGCCACCTTTTTCATAAAGGAAGATTTTCCGCAACCGGGTCCACCTTTGATTATGTAGGTTTTATATTCGGCAGTGCACATATTGCCAAATTCGTTAATAAAACCATTTGCCGAATTTGCCGCTAAAAAATATCTAATATCACAGTTTTTCATTAAAAATGCCTCCAATCAATACATATTATTCTTTTAAAAAAGTTTTGACACATTAAGGCATTTGTGGTAATATAATTGTTGAGTCGGTTAGACGGTTGCGGATAGTAATATCTGAGGAAAGTCCGAGCCCCACAGGGCAGAATAACGGCTAACGGCCGCCGAGGGTGACCTTAGGGAAAGTGCAACAGAGATATACCGCCGAAATTTTTCGGTAAGGGTGGAAAGGCGAGGTAAGAGCTCACCTATCACACGGGAACGTCGTGATACTGTAAACCCTATTCGGAGCAACGTTAAGTGTGGCTATACATTTGCCCGATGTGCCACGAAAAACGGCTAGAGCATAAAAGCAATTTTATGTCGAGATAGATAACCGTCCATGACAGAACTCGGCTTACAGACCGACTCGCTTTTAAAAGAAAAACCCCGAACCTTTTTGGTTCGGGGTTTGCTTTTTTAAAGTTCGTTTGCAAGTTTTTCAATTGTTGTAATACCGTCATCGTTTAAGGATGAAAGAATTTTAACATTGTTTTCACAAATGCTTAAATTTTTGCATTTTGAAAGCATTTCGGCCATAACCTTTGCCGCAACGGGTGCCCAGCTTCCGTTTTCTATAAATGCAACCTTGCGGTTCGAAAAATTGCGTTCGGTTAAGTGGTTTATAAATTCACGCATAAAGGGGAAGATTTCGTTGTTATATGTGGTGGTAGCAAGTACTAATTTGCTATAACGGAAGGCATCTTCAACTGCTTCGGCCATATCGCATCTTGCAAG
>JAZKYB010000202.1:0-3444 GCA_045611905.1 Acutalibacteraceae bacterium
CATGGCTACGATCCGACTTAGCGGTGAAGATGACAAAGCCGTTGCAAAAATGCAAAAGGATTTAAGCGAAAACGGCACATTTACCGTAAGCAATGAAATTAAAGAAAAAATGAACGAACATTTCTTTGGCGGTTGCTGTGATGATAGCGAAACTTTAGAAACAATAAACGATTTATTTAACGAGTACGGCTATCTTTGTGATACTCATACCGCAGTTGCAATGAATGTTTACAAGCAATATGTTGAAAAAACCGGTGACGATATTCCAACAGTTATCGCTTCAACTGCTTCGCCCTATAAGTTTGCAAACAGCGTTTTATCAGCTGTTAGTGAACAAAAAGGGGAAAGTGAATTTGACACGGTAAGGGTTTTAAGTGATGTTACAAAGACTGAAATTCCCGCCCCCATCAAAGCGCTTGAAACTGCAGTTGTTCGTTTCAAAGAAATTCGTGAAAAAGATGATATGTTAAAGGCGGTTTATTCGGCTTTGAATATTTAAAAAAAACAAAAAAGCCACTGTTTTCAGTGGCTTTTTTAAAACTTGATTTTTTATTTTGCCTTAAAGGTGTCGCAACAGGTTTCTTGTGAGTTTGATGCCATGCCGTTACCAACGTGAATTTTACCTGCTGAACAGGTGTTGTTAGCTGCGTGGTACATACAATTTTTTACGTCGCAAGAAATACAAACATTAGATTCACATTTATTTTCCATAGTAATCAAGTCCTTTCTGACCTAATGGTCTTTATTATTATGGTGTTTAAATTATAAAATATTCGTGAAAGGGGAGAAAAAACAAAATGTCTATTTATGCCATTTCAGATTTGCATTTATCTTTTGGCAGCGATAAACCAATGAATATTTTTCGTGGTTGGGATAATCATACCGAAAGGTTGAAAGCAAATTGGAATCGCCTTGTAATGCCCAATGACACAGTAATTCTTCCCGGTGATTTTTCTTGGGGCTTAAAGCTTGAAGAAACCCTTTTGGATTTTAAATTTTTAGAAAGCTTAAACGGCAAAAAAATAATTTTAAAAGGTAACCATGATTTGTGGTGGTCAACCGTTAAAAAATTGCGTGATTTTTTTGAAGCAAATGAAATAAAAACGGTTGAAATTTTATTTAATAACACCGTAACAGCTGAAGGTTTTGCCATTGCGGGCACACGTGGTTGGTTTTATGATGATAAGGCCGACAAAAAAATCATTGCGCGTGAAGTTGGCAGACTTGAAAAATCGTTAACCGATGCCGAAAAAACAGGATTGCCGATTTTATGCTTTTTACACTATCCACCTGTGTATAACGGTGAAGTGTGTGAAGAAATTTTCGCGGTGCTTAAAAACCATAATATTAAAAAAGTTTACCACGGTCACATACATGGTGCAGGGTTAAATAATGCCACTAAGGAGCATGATGGCGTCGAATTTAAGCTAATTTCTTGTGATTGTGTTGATTTTACCCCTGTTTTTATATTTTAATTAAAATATTATTAAAAAAATAGTGGAAAATTTTGAAAGTGTGTGTTATTATATTAGTTGTGTAAAAAATTTAGCATATATTATGCGGAGGTATAAAAATGACTTTAAAAGAAACAAAAAATTTAAGCGCAAACAGATATGAGCTTACCATCGCTATCAGCGCAGAAGAATTGGCTGAAGGTGTTAAAAAAGCATATAATCAAAGAAAGGACAATATCGCTATCCCCGGCTTTAGAAAGGGTAAAGCTCCTTATGCTATGGTTATTAAAATGTATGGCGAAGAAGCTTTCTATGAAGATGCTTTAAACATCCTTTATCCTGAAGCAGTTGACAGCGCTATCAAAGAATCAGGCCTTAAGGTAATCAACGATAAAATGGATACCGATATTGAATCAATTTCAAAGGAAGATGGCGTTGTTTTAAAGGTTGCTGTTACAACATATCCTGAAATTGAAATTGGCAAATATAAGGGCCTTAAAGCTGAAAAATTAATTGCAAAGGTTGAAGACAGCGAAGTTGACGCTCAAGTAAATGCTATGGCTGACCGCAATGCTCGTATGGTATCTGTCGAAGACCGTGCAGCACAAAATGGCGACACAGTTGTTATTGACTTTGAAGGTTTTGCAGACGGCGTTGCTTTTGATGGTGGCAAAGCTGAAGGTTATTCATTGGAACTTGGTTCGGGTTCATTTATCCCCGGCTTTGAAGAACAAATCGTTGGCAAAAACATTGGTGAAGAATTTGATATCGACGTTACCTTCCCTGAAGAATACGGCGCTGAAAACCTTGCAGGCAAGCCCGCAGTTTTCAAAATTAAGCTTCACGAAATTAAATTCCGCGAACTTCCTGTTATTGATGACGAATTTGCAAAGGATGTAAGCGAATTTGATACTTTGGCTGACCTTAAAGCCGACATTAAAGAGAAAGCATTGGCTCAAAAAACCAAAATCGCTGAAGAAGAAGTTGAAAACGAATTAGTTCAACAAATCGTTGACAGCATTAAGGGTGAAATTCCTGAAGCAATGTTTGAAAGCCGCTTAGAACAAAGCGTTCAAGAATTTGGCTATCGCCTTCAAATGCAGGGCTTAGACCTTGACACTTATCTTAAATATTCAGGCACTTCAATGGATGATTTCAAGAAAACCTTCCGTCCACAAGCTGAAGGTCAAGTCAAATTCCGTTTATCACTTGAAAAGATTGTTGAACTTGAAAAAATTGAAGCAAGCGAAGAAGAAATCAATGCTGAATTCACAAAGATGGCTGAAGCTTACAATATGGAAGTTGAAGCCGTTAAGAATGCAGTTCCTGCTGAAGAAATTGCAAAGGATGTTGCAGTTCAAAAAGCAATTGACTTTATTAAAACCAATGCAGTTATTACTGAAGTAGAAGCAAAGAGCGAAAAGAAACCCGCCGCTAAAAAATCTACCGCTAAAAAAACAACAACTGCAAAGAAAACCACAAAAAAGGCAGAAGAAGCTGCTGAATAATTGATTATAAATCTTTAATAAGGTTCATAATATTAAATGAAATCAAGCCGGCACATTCCCGTGCCGGCATCTTTTAAAAAAGGAGAATTTTTATGAGTTTTGTACCTTATGTTATTGAACAAACAAGTCGTGGCGAACGTTCTTATGACATTTTTTCTCGCCTTTTAAACGACCGTATTATTATGCTTAACGGCGAAGTTAACGATGCTTCTGCAAGTGTTGTAATTGCCCAAATGTTATATCTTGAAGGTCAGGACCCTGATAAAGACATTAACTTTTACATCAACAGCCCCGGCGGTTCGGTTTCTGCCGGCATGGCAATTTATGACACTATGCAATATATCAAATGTGATGTTAGCACTATTTGTATGGGTATGGCCGCAAGCATGGGTGCATTTTTGTTATCTGCAGGTGCAAAGGGCAAACGTTTGGCACTTCCCAACAGCGAAATTATGATTCATCAACCACTTGGCGGGGCAAAG
>JAZKYB010000203.1:0-2775 GCA_045611905.1 Acutalibacteraceae bacterium
TAGCCATGTCGTTCTGTGAGCCAAGGAGTTGTACAAAAGGATTGTCTTCCTAAGACCGCTTGGCCTCCGACTTCTTCACTTAACGACCTTCGCGAAAGTTATCTTTCATTCTTTGAATCTAAGGGCCATTTGCGCCTTGGAAGTTTTTCGCTTGTGCCGAACAATGATAAATCTTTGCTTTTAATTAATTCCGGTATGGCGCCAATGAAAAAATATTTCACAGGCGAAGTTACCCCACCCCGCAACCGCGTTACCACCTGCCAAAAGTGTATCAGAACACCTGACCTTGAACGCGTTGGTATTACTGCACGCCATGGCACATTTTTTGAAATGCTTGGTAACTTTTCATTTGGTGATTACTTTAAAAACGAAGCAATTGCCTGGGCTTGGGAATATTTAACCAAAACACTTGAAATTCCCGAAGAACTTTTATGGCCATCGGTTTATGAAGAAGACGACGAAGCATACGCTTTATGGCGTGATGTTATTGGTGTGCCCGAAGAACGCATTGTAAGAATGGGCAAAGCCGACAACTTCTGGGAACATGGCACAGGTCCTTGCGGTCCATGTAGTGAAATTTATTTTGACCGTGGTGAAAAATACGGCTGCGGTTCACCCGACTGTAAACCCGGCTGCGACTGTGACAGATATATGGAAATATGGAACAACGTATTTTCACAGTTCAACAATATGGGTGATGGCACCTATACCGAACTTGAACACAAAAACATTGACACAGGCATGGGTCTTGAACGCCTTGCTTGTGTAATGCAAGATGTTGACAATATGTTCGAAGTTGACACCATTAGAAATATTCTTGATAATGTTTGCTTAATTTCGGGCAAAGTTTATGGCAAAGACCATTCTACCGATGTTTCTATCCGTGCTATTACCGACCACGCTCGTGCCGCTACATTTATGATTAGTGACGGTATTACCCCTTCTAACGAAGGCCGTGGTTATGTTTTGCGCCGTATTATTCGCCGTGCAATTCGCCACGGAAAACTTATTGGCATTAACCGTGCTTTCTTTATGGAACTTTGCAACATTGTTATAAACGAAAATAAATCAGGTTATCCTGAACTTTTGGAAAAGAAACAATTTATTGAAAAGGTTATCACCAACGAAGAAGCATCCTTTAACAAAACCATTGACCAAGGTCTTTCAATGCTTGAAGCGCTTACCAAAAACGGCGGTATGCTTTCAGGTGAAGATGCATTCAAGCTTTATGACACTTATGGCTTCCCTGTTGATCTTACAAAAGATATTCTTGCTGAAAAAGGTATGACCCTTGACGAAGAAAAGTTTGCGGCTTGCATGGAAGAACAACGCCAAAAAGCAAGAAATGCCCGAAAAGCCTCTGACGGTGAAAGCTGGAAGTCAAATGATATTACTTTTGAAAATATTGATGCTACCGAATTTTTAGGATACACCTTAAACAAGTGCAATGCTAAGGTTTTAGACATTGTGGTTGATGGTGAACATTCCTTAACCGCAACAAGCGGCAACAAAGCAATTATTGTTTTAGACAAAACAGTTTGCTATGCCGAAAGCGGCGGTCAGGTTGGTGACAGCGGTGTTATTACTGCTAACGGCTTTGTATTCAATGTTTACGATGTTAAAAAGAATTCAAGCGGCATATTCACCCACTTTGGTACTGTTGAAAGCGGCGAAATTTGTGTTGATGCAACAGTTACTGTTGAAATTGACAATGTAAAGCGTGCCGCTATTCGCCGCAATCATACTGCTGCACACCTTTTACAAGCGGGTCTTCGCGCTGTGCTTGGCACCCACGTTGAACAAGCAGGTCAACTTGTAAACGAAAAAGCAGTTCGTTTTGACTTTACACACTTCTCTGCCCTTTCTGCTGAAGAAATCCAAAAGGTCCAGGAATTTGTAAATAACGCAATTTTAAGCGGTATTGAAGTAATGAATAAAGAAATGCCAATTGCCGAAGCAAAGAAAATGGGCGCTATGGCATTATTTGGCGAAAAATATGGCGAAGTTGTTCGTGTTGTTGCAGCTAATGATACTTCGGTTGAACTTTGCGGTGGTACCCATGTTGACAACACATCTAAAATTGGTCTTTTCCACATTGTTTCTGAAAGCAGTGTTGCTGCAGGCGTTCGCCGTATTGAAGCAGTTACAGGTGCAGGTGTTCTAAATGTTCTTTATGGTAACATTGCCCTTGCTGTTGAAACTGCAACAGTATTAAAAGCACAAAATGCTAATGACATTGCAAAGCGTGCAACTGCCGTTATGGATGAACTTAAAGAAACCAAGCGCTTACTTGAAAAAGCCGAAGCAAAACTTGCTGGCGGAAAACTTGATGATATTTTATCAAAGGCAACTATAATTAACGACATTAAGGTTGCAGTTGCTAAAATTGATGGCACTGCCGATGACTTGCGCAAAATGGCCGACACCGTAAAAGCCGAAAACGATGACACCATTATCGTTTTAGCCGCTGTAAATGGTGAAAAACTCACCTTCACAGCTGCTTGTGGCAAGGTTGCTATTTCAAAGTGTGCACATGCAGGCAACTTGGTTCGTGAAATTGCTAAAATTTGCGGCGGTAACGGTGGCGGTAAGCCCGACAGCGCAATGGCCGGCGGTAAAGATGCTTCTAAATTAGATGAAGCCCTTGCGGCTGTTCCCGCAATTTTAAAGGAGATGCTTTAAAATGAACGATTGTTTATTTTGCAAAATTATAAAGAGCGAAATTCCATCCACAAAAGTTTATGAAGATGAATTTGTCTATGCCTTTTTGGATAT
>JAZKYB010000204.1:0-5948 GCA_045611905.1 Acutalibacteraceae bacterium
GGCCAATGGGACTAAGGGAACTTAATACGTATAAATATATTATTAAAGGAAACGGTCAGGTGAGATAACATTATGTCAACTAAAAAGTTTGGCTTTATCGGTTGTGGTAACATGGGCGGTGCATTGGCGATGGCTGTTGCAAAGTCTGTTGGCGGAAATGAAATTTTACTTTCCGACCCCGACGCTCAAAAAGCGTCTGCTTTGGCACAAAAAATTGGTGCAATGGTTAGCAACAACGAAGAAATTGTAAAAAATGCAAAATATATTTTTCTTGGTGTAAAACCACAGGTTATGGCAGAAGTTTTATCACCCCTTGCACCACTTTTGAAAGCAAGAGATGACCGCTTTATTTTGGTGACAATGGCGGCAGGACTTGAAATTTCAAAATACAACGAAATTTTAGGTGCCAAACTTCCCACCATTCGCATTATGCCAAACACCCCTGTTGCAGTGGGTGAGGGTATGATTTTATATGCAACCTGTCCCGTTATTACAGATGAAGAAGTTTTCGAATTTGAAAGTGCACTTAAATTTTCGGGCAAGCTTGATAAAATCCCGCAGGATTTAATTGATGCGGGTTCGGTTATATCGGGCTGTGGTCCTGCATTTGTTTACACCTTTGCCAACGCCTTGGCACAGGCAGGTGAAAAGGTTGGTTTGCCACAGGAAAAAGCAATTTTATATGCGGCACAAACCTTAAAGGGTGCGGCGGAGTTATTGCTGACTTCCGGTGAAACACCCGAAGTTTTACGCCAAAAGGTATGCAGTCCTAAGGGCTCAACCATTGAAGGTGTTGAAGTGCTTATAAATTCTGAATTTGATAATATCGTAAAGGATACTGTCAACGCATCGTTTAAAAGAACAAAGGAATTGGGTAAATGATGAATTTACAAATTGAACTTGTTAACGACCGTGTGATTGATACAATTTTAGTTTATGCTTTAATACTTGGGCTTATAATGTTTGCGGTTTGGATTATATTTCAATGTATTAGTAGTGTTGTAAAGTTGAATAGTTCCAAAGGAAAAAAACAAGAAGAAACCGAAGTGTACAAAGAACCACCTTTGACTGAAATTAAGGTAAAATTAGTATCAAAAGAATGTTTTTTAAAAACCTACGGTATCAAATATCCTCAAACAAAGCAAGAATTTTATTTTGCTTTCGAAACCGAAGATAAAAAGATTTTGCGTTATAAAGTAGAAGAAAGTGAATACCATTCATTTGATGAAAATCAAAAAGGTACAATTGCGATTGTGAACGATAATTATTACGGCTTTTGTGTGGATGAATAAAATTAAAACGACCTCGAAAGAGGTCGTTTTTTTAATACAATTTAACCTGCACCCACAAGGTTTCGTAATATATGCGGGTTGTGTCGTCAATATCGTGGTAATATTGAACCTTTGGCATATCCTTTTCATCGGGGTACAAAATTTTGTTTTGATAATAATAATAGTCCGGGTTGTTAATTACCGCAGTGTTTGGTGATGCATAGCCAATATATTCAGCATTTGCGGTCGCGATATCGGGTTCTAAAAGGAAGTTGATGTAAAGCATGGCAGCTTCCTTATTTTCAGAGTTTTTAGGCATACAAATAGAATCGATAAAAATATTTGTGCCTTCTTTTGGGTAGAAGAAACGAAGGTCGGGGTTGGTTTCAAACATTGTAAGATAGTCGCCCGCATAATATGGTGCGATGGCGGCTTCGCCTGTTTCCATTTTGCCGTAAACTTCGTCCATAACATAAGATTGTAAATTGGCTTTGCCTTCTTTTAATTTTTCAGACGCTGCTTTCCAATCTTCTTTATTGGTTGAATTAAGGTCTTGTCCCAAAAGCATTTGTGCGGTCATAAAAGCATCACGGGGGTTGTTAAAATTAAGGGCTTGGTCCTTATATTTTTCATCCCACAATACACCCCACGAATTTTCAATATCGCCAACTAATTTTTGGTTGTAAATAATACCTACCATACCAACACAGTAAGGAACGGTATATTCATTTTCGGGGTCAAAGAAAAGGGACTTGTATTGTTCGCTGATAAGATTGTAATTTGAAAGTTTCGAAGTGTCGATTTTTTGAAGTTCACCTTCTTTAATAAGTCGACCTATCATATAGTCTGACGGGATGATAATGTCATACTTAACACCACCGTTTTTAACCTGTGAATACATAGTTTCGTTGCTTTCAAATGTTAGGTAATTAACCTTAATACCTGTAAGTTTTTCAAATTCGCGGTTAACATCAATTGCACCGTCGGCCCCATCGGAAATATATTCGCCCCAGTTGTAAACTGTGATTTCAGTACCCGCAAATTCGCGTGTATAGGTGCCCACAAGTGAAAGCTGTTGATATTCATAACCACAGCCGGAAAGCATAAGGCATAAAAGCGCAGATATTATGAAAGTGCTTATAAATTTTCTCATTTGGCACCCACCTTTCTCATAGCGGCTTGTTTTTCGTTTTTTGTTTGAAGCATATTATACAAAATCAAAAGTACAAAAACCGCAATAAATATTATAGTTGAAAGTGCATAAGTGTCGGGGGTTACCGATTTTTTGGTCATATTGTAAATGACAATCGGCAGGGTTTGGTATTTGCCGCAGGTGAAATAGCTTATTACGAAGTCATCAAGCGACAGGGTAAAGGCCATAATTGCGCCCGTCATAATACCGGTTGAAATTGAAGGTAAAATAACCTTAAAAAATGCTTTAAAGGGTGTGCAACCAAGGTCCAAAGCGGCATCAACAAGGTTGGCGTCGGTTTGGCGAAGCTTTGGCATAACCGAAAGTATAACATAAGGCAAATTAAAGGTTATGTGTGCGATAAGCACGGTTGCAAAGCCAAGAGATTCGTGAAGACCAAACAAACTGCCAACAAAAATAAACAAAAGCATTAAAGAAACACCAGTTACAATGTCGGCGTTCATCATTGGTATATTTGTAATTGACAAAACGGTTGATAATGCCAATTTTTTGCGAATTGCCAAAATACCCACCGCGGCAGCGGTGCCTAAAATGGTGGAAATTAAAGCCGACAAAACTGCCACAACAAGTGTGTGTTCAAGTGCGGTAAGCATTGTTGTGTTAGAAATTAAACTTGTGTACCAGTCGGTTGAAAAGTTTTCAAACACCCACACGCTGCTGGAAGAATTGAATGAAAAAATAATCATTACAGCAACGGGTGCATAAAGAAACAAAAGAATTAAAGCAATGTAAATACGTGAGAGAGTTTTCATATAATTACCCCCTCACTATCATCATCTGAAAAGCGGTTCATAATAACCATGCAAACCAAAATCATAACCATAAGCACCATTGAAATTGCTGAAGCAACATTGTAATAATCGGGCCCTGCATTAAAGAAATATTCAATAACATCGCCCACAAGCATGGTTTTGTTGCCGCCAAGCTTTTGGGAGATGTAGAATGTGCTGACCGATGGTACAAACACCATGGTAATGCCCGAAATAATACCGGGTCGACTAAGTGGCAAAATAACACGCCTAAACTTGTTAAATGCGTTAGAGCCCAAATCTTCAGACGCTTCTAAAAGTGATTTATCAATTTTAGACATAACCGAATAAATCGGCAAAATCATATAAGGCAAAAAGTCGTAAACCATACCAAGAATTACAGCACCGGGGGTGTTGATTAACTTGACCGGTCCAAGACCTAAGCTTTTTAAAAATGTGTTAATGATACCTGTGTTGGCTAAAATTGTTATCCAAGAATATGTGCGGATTAAAAAGTTCATCCACATAGGAATCATAACAATCATCATAAGCATACGCTGTGATGAAACCCTTACTTTTGTCATAAAATATGCCATTGGGTAGGCAATGAATAAGGTGATAATTGTTGCGATAACAGCATATAAGATTGAAATGCCAAAGGCCTTTTTGTAAAGACCAATTTGTTTTATGTTTTCAAGGGTGAAAGCACCGTCAGCATTTGTAAATGCAAAATAAAGCATTATAAAAAGCGGTACAACAGTGAAAAGAACCGACCACACAATGTGGGGTGATGCCAAAAGCTGACTGCCAAAACTTTTTTTGTTCATTTTTATCATTCCTCCTCGATAATGTCGGAGAGGTGGTCGATTTCTTCACTATAGCTTGAATAGTCGCCGTAAAGACCGGAATATTCCGATTTTTTCATAATGTGAATAGCATCGGGTTCAATATAAAGGCCAACATTGTCATCCACAAAATGTTCGTCGGTGGTTTGAATCATCCATTTAAAACCGCCAATGTCAACAATAATTTCATAATGAACACCAAGGAATGAAACCGATGTAACAACACCTGTAAGCATGCCTTTTTCAACAGGTACAATGTCAACATCTTCAGGTCTTACAACAACGTCCACAAGTTCGTTTTTGTCAAACCCCTTGTCAAGACAGTCGAATTTAGCACCCGAAAATTCAACATAAAAGTCTTTAAGCATTTTGCCGTCAACAATGTTAGATTCACCAATGAAGTCAGCAACGAAGGCGTTTTGCGGTTCGTTATAAATATCCTGCGGGGTGCCAACCTGCTGAATTTTACCGCCGTCCATAACAACAACACGGTCAGACATTGTAAGTGCTTCTTCTTGGTCGTGTGTAACAAACACAAAAGTAATGCCAAGCTGTTGTTGAATTTTTTTAAGTTCCTTTTGCATATCCTTGCGAAGTTTAAGGTCTAAAGCGGCAAGTGGTTCATCCAAAAGTAAAACCTTGGGGTGATTTGCAATAGCACGCGCAATGGCAACACGTTGTTGCTGACCACCTGAAAGTGTGTCAATATGGCGTTTTTCAAGCCCTGAAAGGTTAACAAGCTTTAGCATTTCTTCAACCTTTTGTTTAATTTCGTTTTCGGGCAGCTTTTTAATGCGTAAACCGAAAGCCACATTTTCATAAACATTAAGGTGTGGGAAAAGGGCATAACGCTGAAAAATGGTGTTAACCTGACGCTTGTAAGCAGGCACACCATTTATTTTTTTGCCCTCAAATAAAATATCACCCTCGTCAGGTTCTAAAAACCCTGCAATAAGACGAAGAGTGGTAGTTTTACCGCAACCTGACGGGCCTAAAAAGGTTATAAATTCCTTATCCTTAATGTCAAGGGAAAGGTTGTCAAGAATAACCTGGTCGTCAAAAGCGACGGATATGTTTTTGAGTTGTACAATATTTTCTTTATTCATAAAGAAAGCATCCCCCTTTGTTCAACACACAAGTGCCGAAACAAGAATAGTTTTTTCGGTGCTGAAAATGATAGAGCCACATTTTCGCACCAATCTTGCTCGATACCCGCCGTTTCCTCGTAATATGCCCTGAACAAAGGGTTTTTCATAGTTTTCTCGAAGAAAATTTCAACGGAAACTACGGCATAAAATCTGAAACAGCACTCTACACAAGATGCTTTGGAAAGTATAAACTTTACACATAGAAAACTATACATTTAAACTGCATAAAAGTCAAGTCTAAAATGCTTTTTTTCTACAATTTATTACAAAATATTTTATTATATTATTATATAAAAAATAGTTGATGATTTAGAGTATATGTGATATAATAATATGAATTATAATGCCAAAAGTGTCGGCTTTTTTAAAGGTGAGGTGTAGTAATGAGGATTTTAGGCATTGACCCCGGGTATGCCATAGTTGGCTATGGTGTGGTTGATTATAATAAAAACCGTTTTCAAACAGTTGGTTACGGTGCAATTACTACAAAGGCACACACCCCGCTTGAAGACCGCCTTTTAGACATTTATAACGATGTTTTAACCATTATTGAAAAATTTAAGCCCGATGAAATTTCAATTGAAAAGCTTTATTTCAACACAAATTCCACTACCGCAATTGCGGTAGCTGAGGCAAGAGGCATAATAATTCTTGCGGCAAAGCAAAAGGGTGTAAAAATTAACGAATACACACCACTGCAGGTAAAGCAGGCAGTTACCGGC
>JAZKYB010000205.1:0-1273 GCA_045611905.1 Acutalibacteraceae bacterium
AATTAAATCACTTTCGTTGTCGTAAATACGATACCGCCAAACCAATTTCTTAATATACGGCAAAAAGCGGTTTTTTTCGGTTTTTTCACTCATTTTTTCACCTTTTTAAAGTTTTTGCGGTCATTGAGCAAATTTGCGGCAGCATACAAAATTGTCACCGCTTCGCTGCTGTGATTTAACAGTTTTTGCACCTTTTTCAAATTGCCATGCTTTTTATATTCTTCAACGGCATAAATTTTTCTTAAACTGTGCGGTGTGACATTTTCCTTGACCCCAAAATTTGCAACGGCTTTTTTTAAATCTTTAAACACGGCTTGCCTTGTTCGGTGCTGCATACCGTTTAATCGCCCTTGAAAAACATAGTGCGAGCCGCTGCAATTTATGGCTCGTTTTTGTAAATCGCGCGGCAACCTTACAAGGTGGGTTTTACCGGTCTTTTGTTCGTACACAGTAAAGCGCCCTTTTTTCACTTGCTCGGTTTTCAACTGCAAAACATCGTTTATCCTTAAACCCGTTGCCAAACTTATCTCACAAGCAAGCCGATTTTCAGCAGAAAGTGCCGCGAGTATATGTTGTATTTCACCCTTTGGTATCCATTGACTACGCATAATTCTCCCCCCTTTCAACAAAACTAAAAATGTTAACTCAAGTTTTCAAACCTATATTTTTTAAGGTTTGTGTACCAAATTTGGTACATTAAAATAAGCAACTTTTACAAAGTCATTTTCAAAGTCCCACTCACTTACGGGGCATTTATCAAAACAACGCTTAACAATTACTTCTTTTCCTTTCAAACCTTGTGAAGCAAAGAAAAGGTGTTCCCCGCTTTCGCGTGTCGCTGCCGAAAGGTCTTTTGAAATATACTTTGTCACATACTTACTAACAGCCGTATGGTTAGCAATTTCGGTACAAGTAAAAAAGCCAAAAGCACGGCGGTATCGCGTAAAATCGTACACCGCAACACCTTTTTCATTTTGCGAGCGTATTTGTTTTGGCAGCGGTTCTTTTAAGGTAAAAGCGCGCAAATCTTTTTCGGTTAAATTCATCATCAGCCCGTGCATGTGCCAACCGCCGTTTTTATGCTTTTCGGGGATAAGCAAATACTTAATTTTTTCATTTTCAGCCCTACCGCGATTTATATTTCTTATCAACTGTGCAAGGTCTTTACGAAACGCCGCAAGGTCAAAACGATTTCGCAATTTTTGGTCTTGCGTAAATGTGCAAAAATAAGTAAACTCATTGCACATTGCCAACTCAAAAATGCGCGACTTTG
>JAZKYB010000206.1:0-12196 GCA_045611905.1 Acutalibacteraceae bacterium
AGATTGAATTCGTTAGGTACCTTTTTCATAGGACATTTTTCCACACAGGCACCGCATCCAGTACATACATCCTCTTTTACGAAACGAGCATTTTTCTTGATGGTTACATCAAAGTTTCCTACAAAACCTTTGATTTCTGACACTTCACTGTATGAGAAAATACGGATATTTTCATTTTGTGCAACATCAACCATTTTAGGTGTTAAAATACATGCCGCACAGTCAAGTGTTGGGAAAGTTTTATCAAGTTGAGCCATTTTACCACCAATGGTGGGTTTCTTTTCAACAATATCAACGGGGAAACCTGCATCTGCAATATCAAGGGCTGTTTGAATACCTGCAATACCGCCGCCGATAACCAAAGCGCGCTTAGTAACGGGTGATTCACCCGGAATAAGTGGTGCATTAAGGTTAACCTTTGCAATTGCGGCTTTACCCAAAATAATGGCTTTTTCGGTACCCGAAAGCATATCCTTATGTACCCAAGAGCATTGCTCACGAATATTTGCAATTTCAACCATGTAAGGATTAAGTCCTGCAGCAGCTGCAGTTTTACGGAAGGTTGCTTCGTGCATACGAGGTGAGCAAGAACATACAACAATACCGGTAAGATTGTGTTCCTTAACAGCCGCCTTAATCATATCTTGACCGGCTTGTGAACACATATATTGATAATTGGTGGAAAAGACCACGCCGGGTTCACTTTTCAAGGCTTCTGACACTGCTTCAACATCTACTGTACCTGCAATGTTACTGCCACACCAACATACAAAAACGCCAACTCTTTGCATTTGTCTTTTCCTCCTTTACTTTGTATATTTTCTGAAAGCGCTGACAAGCAACTGTTGTGGTGTGTCTTCATCAACGATTTCGGGAACCATATCGGGTGTTAAATGATTTGCGCCCTGCTTTCTTGTTGCTGTTAAACGAACGGCTTCAACCACCTTTGCGGGCTGAACACCACGGGGGCAACGGTCAATACAAGCAAAGCATGACAAACATTTGTATAATGATTTTGAATTTAAAAGTGGTTCAATATCACCACATTCAACCATATTTACAAATTGATGGGGGTGATATTCCATTTCATCATACGCAGGGCAAGTAGCAGAACACTTACCGCAACGCATACACTTAGAAGGATTAACACCGCTTATACGAATAATTTCTTCTTGAAGATACTTATTGTTATGCATTTGTATCCTCCTTTACGCCAAGTGCTTCGGCCAAAAGTTCAGTAAAGTAAACCACAGGAATATCAGCACCATTTTTAACAAGATTATATTTACAAAGTGGGCAAGCGGTGATAATCATTTCCGCGCCTGCTGCCTTTGCGTTTTCTATAATAGCGTTGCTGTTTCTCTTTGCGGATTCGGGACTTTCAACCGAAATATAACCGCCGCAGCATTCGTTTCTTTTTGCATAAACCACAGCATCGGCACCAAGTGCACGAATGAAATCCTCCATAATAGTGGGGTTTTCAGGGTCATCCATACGCATAACGCTGTTAGGACGTAACAAAAGACAGCCGTAATATGCCGCAATTTTTTTGCCTTTAAGAACATTTTGCACTTTTTCTTTAAGCGCATCAAAGCCAACAACATCACGCAACAATTCAAGATAATGGTAAACTTCGGTTTCACCGTTATATGTGCCGTCGTTAGCCATATATCTGTTAACCTTATCAGCAAACTGTGAATTGGTTTGCATTGCATAATTTGTTTGCTTAATAACATTGTGACAAGCGGAACAAACCGTTACTAAGGGTTGGTTTTTATCGCCTGCATATTTCAATGCGCGAACCGACGAAAGCTTTGTTGCAACTTCGTCGTTTGCAGTGGTAAACACACCGCCGCAGCATTGCCAGTTTTCAATTTCTTCCAAAGTAACACCTAAAGCTTCGGCAGATTTGTAAGCATACAAATCAAGGTCTTTTGCCTTATTCTTTAAGGTGCAACCGGGGAAATAACTAACCTTCATCAAATTACCTCCGACTTATGCCATCTCTTCAGGATGGAAAACCTCATCAAACTTTTCAGCAGTCAAGAAACCAAGTTCAACACATGCTTCTTTAAGTGAAATATTGTCTTTAAATGCTTTTTTAGCAGTTTTTGCTGCATTTTCATAACCGATATATGGGTTAAGTGCGGTAACAAGCATTAAAGAATTGTGCAAATTGTGATGCATTTTTTCTTTATTTGCCTTAATACCAACAGCACAGTTTTTGTTGAATGAAACAATAGCTTCAGCCAAAAGACGTGCTGATTGTAAGAAGTTGTAAATGCAAACTGGCATGAATACGTTAAGTTCAAAATTACCTTGTGAAGCCGCCATTGTAACTGCAACGTCATTACCCATTACTTGAACAGCAACCATTGTTACTGCTTCGCATTGTGTGGGGTTAACTTTACCGGGCATAATTGATGAACCGGGTTCGTTTTCGGGAATGAAAATTTCACCAAGACCATCACGTGGGCCTGAAGCCAACCAGCGAACGTCGTTTGCTATCTTCATCATATCGCAAGCAAGTGCTTTAATAGCACCGTGTGCAAATACAAGTTCATCTTTAGAAGTTAAAGCATGGAACTTATTGCTTGCGGTAACAAATTGTTTACCGGTGATTTTTGTAACTTCTTCAGCAACGCCTGTGTCAAAGCCCTTAGGTGCGTTAAGACCCGTACCAACAGCAGTACCGCCCAAAGCCAATTCACGAAGTGGGTCAATTGAACGCTTAATAAGTTCAACATCCTTTTCAAGACTTGAACGCCAACCGCTGATTTCTTGACTAAACTTAATCGGTGTAGCATCTTGAAGGTGTGTTCTACCGCTTTTTACAATGCCTTCATTTTCTGCTTCAAGGCGCTTAAAAGTAGCAATTAATTCTTCAACTGCGGGGATGAGCTTGTCTTCTAAAATTAAAACAGCTGAAATATGCATAGCTGTTGGGAATGTATCATTAGAAGATTGGCTCATATTAGAATCATCATTAGGATGAATTAAAGTTTTACCAAGAATTTGGTTGCTGCGGTTTGCAATAACTTCGTTCGAGTTCATATTTGATTGAGTGCCCGAACCTGTTTGCCAAACAACAAGTGGGAAATGATCGTTAAGCTTGCCTGCCATAACTTCGTCACAAGCGGCCATAATTGCGCCGAGTTTTTCGTCGGTCATTTTTTCAGGACGAAGTTTATTATTTGTAATAGCAGCAGCTTTTTTAAGCACACCAAAAGCGTGAATAATTTCTTTAGGCATTGTTTCAATACCAACACCAATTTCAAAATTTTCGTGGCTTCTTTGTGTTTGAGCTGCCCAAAGGCGATCGGCCGGAACCTTCATTTCGCCCATCGAGTCATGTTCAATACGATATTCCATTATGTAACAACCTTTCCTCAAATTTCGATACTGTTAATAATTTCTTTAAGACAATTAGCACTGTGATGCAATGCTTTAATTTCTTCTTCATTAAGTGGTAAAAGCACCTTGCTGTGAGCACCCTTATTACCAACAACGTTAAGCAAGCTTAAGCAAACATCATCTATACCATATTCACCGTGAAGCATGGTTGAAACAGTCATAGTGGTGTCGATACCACTAATCAAACATTTACAAATGTGGCAAACTGACATTGAAACGGCATAGAAGGTAGCGCCCTTGCGTTGAATAACACGTGCGCCCGACTTGCGAACATAATTTTCAACCTCTTCACAGTCTTATTCGGGATAATCATTAGAATTTTGTAAAGCATTTCTGTAATCTTCAATCGGAACATTGGAAATATTAGCGATAGACCATGGAACGAAAGCAGAATCGCCATGTTCGCCCAAAACATAGGCATGAACATTCTTTTGGTTAACACCATAATATTCAGAAACACGAGCACGTAAACGAGCAGTGTCCAAAATAGTACCCGAACCGATAATTCTTTCTTCAGGAATGCCCGAAATCTTGTGGAAGACATAAGTAAGTACATCAACAGGATTACTTACAATAATATATGTAGCGTTTGGAGCGTATTTAACAATTTCTTTTGCAACTGATTTTAAAACATTTACATTTGTCTGAGCTAAGTCAAGTCTTGACTGACCGGGCTTTCTTGCCAAACCGCAAGTAATAACAACAATGTCAGAATCCTTTGCATCAACATAAGAACCGGCATAAATATTTGCAGGGTTGCAGAAAGGAACACCTTGTCTTATATCTAATGCTTCGCCCAAAGATTTTTCTTGGTTAACGTCAATCATAACAATCTCAGAAGCAATACCCATAACTGTTAATGTGTATGCTATTGTTGAACCTACGCTACCCGAACCGATTACTGTAATTTTATTCATAATAATTCCCCTTTAAAAAAGTTTTTTAATTTTTTTATTTTAAAACAGCAACAGCGTCGCTGATTGTTTTTTCTAAAGCTTCTTTTCCGTATTTATCTACTTCAGATTTGTTTTTTTCGCCATGTGTAAGGCATCCTGCACCACCGATGCAACCGCCCACACACGCCATACCTTCAATAAAGTTGGCATCTAAAACATTTTTGCTCTTTTTAAGCAACGCCACGCGGCATTCCTCAATACCGTCGCAAGCAATTGGTTTTAATTCAAAGTCGATTTCTTGTTCTTTAAGGCCTTGCTTAACTGCATCTGTAAGACCGCCGCTTCTTGCAAAAATTCTTCCGTAATATGATGCGTTATCAAGAACACCCTCTGAAAGAGTTGTGATATTTATATCCCTGCTGTCAAAAAGTGCTTGAAGTTCTTCAAAAGTCATAACCGCATCAATATAAGGTTTAACACTTTCAAGCTTGGCTTCTGCCTTTTTAGCGGTGCAAGGACCAATAAACACAACCTTGGCATTTTCGTCGGTGTTTTTAATATATTTTGCAAGCATTGCCATTGGTGAAAGATTGTGCGATACCAGCGGCAACATATCAGGAAAGGCCGACTCGATATACTGCACAAAGGATGGGCAGCAAGAACTTGTTAAAAAGCCCTTTTCGGCAAGTTCCTTAGCTTCAGCCTGTGCAACCATATCAGCACCTAGTGCCGCTTCAATTACAGTATGGAAACCAAGTTCCTTAAGCCCTGTAACAACCTGACCTAATTTTGCATAAACAAACTGACTTGAAATTGAAGGTGCCACCATAGCATAAACCTTATATTTTTGGTTGTTTTCGCTTTTTTTGATAGTATCTATAACATCTAAAATATATGATTTATCGGTTATAGCGCCAAACGGACATTGGTATACACAAGCTCCGCATTGTATACACTTGCTATTATCAATTTCGGCGGCATTATTTTCTTTAATAGAAATTGCTTTCACCTTGCAGGCAATTTGACAAGGACGCTTGCGGTTGATAATTGCTGCATAGGGACAAACCTTTGCACAAAGACCACATTCAACACATTTTGATTTATCAATATGCGCCACATGGTTGTGGTCAAATGAAATAGCTCCCCTTTTGCAAACATCTTCACAACGGTGTGCTAAACATCCACGGCAAGATGTTGTAACTTCGTAACCCGCAGCAGGACATTCATCACATGCAATGTCTATAACTTCAATAACATTCGGGTTTTCCTTATTGCCACCCATAGCAATTTTAACACGTTTACCCAAAATGGCACGTTCTTTATAAACACAGCAACGCATTGTTGGCGTTTTACCGGGTACGATCATTTCAGGAATGTTCATTACATTATCAAGCAATGTATCATTCCATGCTTGCCTTGCCACTTCACGAAGCACTTTATACTTTAAGTGCTGCACCTTCGTATCAAATTTTCTTATTCCCATAAATTTTCTCCCTAGAAATAACTTACTTTTATCTTTTTGCCCATTTTTCTAAGGCAGTTAGAAAGTTCGTCAACCAAATTCATTTTTATATTGAAATTTATTGGCAAATCAGGATTTTGGTGAGCAGGATTAACCGCCTTGCCCACATAAAAGTTAATATCCGTTGCCTCCTCAAACAACAAACGACAAATTAATGAAGCACCGTCACGACTAAAGTTCCAATGTTCATAGTGCTTATTTTCGCCAAGGTAATCATTGGCATATTCAAGCACCCTGTTTACAGTGATAACACCTTCAGTTACAAGGTCCACCCCATCAATAGTTGCGGTTGGTGGAATATCACTTTTTTCAAAATTAAGACTTGCTTTAAGCGGTTTTCGTAAAAACTTTGCCGCAATTGAGGAAGTTGTTCCGCCGCATATAATGTGTTTGCCTGCTTTCGAAAAGAACAATGACATCATACGGTCGGCATCATCACGGTTAGATGGCGGCCCGAAAAGCATATTCATGGGCACACGCTTTCTAATGCGAACAACACAAGCTGTGGCATCGTCCCCCGGCTCGTGACCGTAAAGTTTATCACATTCATCAACAAGCATTGTGGAAAGGGTTTTTGCCGTATAACCGGCATGTGAAATTGATTCCATAAAGCTTGCGATTTCTTCAAGCTTCCAACCAAAATTATAAGCCGTACCGATGCCCGCATGCGGACAACCATCGCTCATTGCCACAAAGATATCGTTTTCTTGTAACTTTACAACTGATTTATAAATCTTTTTACCACCAATATTCATTTCGGTTTTTGGATATTCCCAAACCTGATCATCTCTAATAGCAATAACATGAGGGTTATCATACTGAATGATTTCAGCTATTTGATTATTTTTTAAATGAATAATGGTAAATGTCGAATATGCCACACCACGCACCGAACAAACAGGCAAGGTTGCAGCTATTGTTTCAACACATTCTTCCAAACTTAAACCTTCAGCCATCATTGTGGAAATAATTTTAGAAGTAAGTGTTGAAAGAATACTTGCTTTTACGCCGCTTCCCAAACCATCTGATAATACAATTACTGTAGAATCATCACTTGGCTCAACAATATCAATATGGTCACCACAAAGTTGCTCGCCGTAATGATTTATACTTTTATATCCAATATCAGCACATAAATCATTCATCTTGAATAGACTCCTTCAATTTAGCGAGAGCAATTTTAGTTTCTGCCGCAGTTTCACCCAAAAGTGATGCGATTTCTTGAACGATACGCATTTGTTTATCAACAACCTTGTCAGCAACCTCAATGGTTTGACGGCTTATGCTTTCTTTCTTTTCACGCTCGTTTTGTTCATCAGTAACATCACGCATAATAGAAACCAATAAATGTGAATCTTTGTCATAAACCACTGATTGTTCAACAAAGCGTTTATATTCTGCCAAATAAACACGTTCGTCACGAACATTGCGGCCTGTGCGCAAAACATTTAAAAATACAGTTGGGTCAAGAATTCGAATAACTTGGTCGCCCAATACATCACTGGCAGAACGAATATTCATCATTCTTCTTGCTGCGTTATTTATTTGTTGCACTTCAAGGTTTTCGTTTAAAACGATAAGTCCGTTTGGTGAATTATTAACAATTGTATCGGAAAAACTTTCGGCCTTATCCTTAAGGAAAGGAAGACACATTGAAATTTCCGCCTTGCCGTGAATAATGGCTATTGCTTTTTCACGGCAGGTGTTATATCCGCAAGAACCACAGTTAAGTTCTTGCGAGGGCTTAAATTTGCCCATTTGGCGAAGAATGTTTTGTATTTCTATATCAGACGGCATTTGATAACGCTGTTCAATGTATTCAAAATTCTTTTGAAGTTCAGAAGTTTTGGGTTGTGAAACTTCAAAATCCTTTTTGCCGGCATAAGCAGAAACCGTAATATAATCCCTTACTGTTTCGGTGTGGTGATATTTTTCCATTACAGGACCACCTACACAGCTGCCAACGCAAGCCGACATTTCAATAAAGCATTTATGTATATTTCCGCCGATAACGTCTTTAAGTGCCGCAATACAATTATCCACACCATCAAGAGCAAGATATGTATATCCGGGTGTATCCTGTGCCATTGTCTTTAACACACCACCGGTTGTAGGGAAAAACCTTGCGCGTGAACATTCTTCATTGTCAATTTCGGCTTCAGGTTTAATTCCCGCTTCTTCCAACCATTTTGTTAATTCTTCAAAAGTTAGAACCGCGTCAACAATGCCTTCGTAATGCTCGGCCTCATCCTTTTTGGCAACACAAGGCCCGATAAAAACGGTTTTAGCATTTGGAATGCGTTTTTTAATATCCATACAGTGTGCCTGCATCGGTGACACAACATCTGCCAAAAATTCAAGCGCTTGGGGATAATGCTTTTGAATAAGCAAATTAATAGAATGACAGCAAGAAGAAATTACAACATCACGCTCGTCTTCTTTAAGCATTCTTTCATATTCGTTTTTAACAATTGTCGCACCGATTGCAGTTTCTTCAACGTCGAAGAATCCCAACTGCTTTAATGCAACACGCATAGTGTTAATACCTGCACCGCCGTAATTTGCAATAAAAGACGGAGCAAGACTTACAACAACGGGAGCACCGCTTTGTAAAAGCACCTTTACCTTTTCGGTTTCGTCAACTATTTGCTTTGCATCCTGTGGGCAAACAACAAAACACTGCCCGCATAAAATACATTCGTTACCAATAATGTGTGCTTGGTTGCCCGAAAAGCGAATTGCCTTAACAGGACAATTGCGAATGCATTTATAACAGTTTTTACAATTCGATTTTTTTAAAGTTAAACAATTTGGCATAATTCTTAAACCTTTCCCAACTTAGAAAGCACATTTTCAGATAAAAACTCTTTAAAATTTTCTTTGGTAATACCAACATGTATATCTTCATCTACCTGAATAGTAACACCAAGGCGGTTGCACTTACCAATGCAGAAACTACCTGTAAGTGTAACTTCGTTTTCAAGATGATATTCTTCAATAGCTTTTTGCAAAAGTTCAACAATTTCAGGTGAACCCTTTAAATGGCAAGAACTTCCCACACAAATTTGAATAATCATTTAACTATACCCTTGCCTTTACATTTTCTTGAAAGAAATCGAAAGCAGTTTCAGGTGTTACTGAATAAAATTCACCATCGATGGTTACGCAAACACCTTGCTGACATTTTCCCATACAAAAAGTGCCGCTAAGTTCTACCTTATCGCCAAGGTTGTTTTCGCTGATAAGGTCTTGAAGTTGTTCAACAACCTGTCTTGAACCTTTTACATGGCAAGAGCTACCAATACATACTGTGATTTTCATTGTTATTCCTCCAACTTAGTATAAATAGTTTTCGATTTATTTTTAAAAATTGTGCCGAGATAATTGATTTCTTAAATGTGCTAAAGATAACGCTAAATTTTCGTTTTGAAGCATAACACCATCAGGCACTTGTAACTTACAAGGAGCAAAGTTCCAAATGGCTGTTATTCCGCTTTTAACCATTTGGTCGCATACCTGCTGTGCCGAACCTTCGCCAACAGTTATAATTCCAAGTTTGATTTCGTGTTCTTTGCAAAAACTTTCAAAATCGTGCATTGGTAAAATAACCGTTTCGGCATCGGGGTTTAACACCTTGTCATTTGAATCAAACGCCGCAATAATTTTAACACCGAAATGTTGAAATCCGTCATATTGCAACAAAGCCCTTCCAAGACGGCCGGCACCAACCAATACCGCAAGGGTTAACTTGTTATAGCCAAGCGAATCTTCAAGCTGACCGATAAGCACTTCGGTTTCATAACCAAGTCGCGGTCTTCCCGCACCGCTTATCATTGCCAAATCTTTTCTTACTTGAACTTCACCAAGATTTAACTCTTTCGAAATGGTTGTGGCAGATATAAAAGGAACATTTTCCGGGGATAATTCTTTAAGGAAATTTAAGTATCTTGGTATTCTGCCCAAGGTGGCTTTTGAAATAGAATTTCTTTCCATGGCTGTCCCCTTTCCAAAATTTGCTTAAAACCGCTTTGTAATTGGGTTTGTAAATTCCGTATCGATATTATCGATATAAATATTATCGATTTACAAAACTGCAAAAACCCATAATAATTTCATTTTACTTATTATAGCATTTAGGCCTTATAAAATCAACCTTTTAAGGTAATATTTTTACAATTTTCGATTATTTTATTAAAATACACAAATAGTGATTAAAATAAAAAAAATAATTGCCACAAAAGTGACAATTATTTTTTTATTTTCTTAACAAAACGCTTCTAAATTTTTGTTGTAAATCATTGTGCGGGTTACTTCATAATAAATTGGTGCCTTGCCGCAAAAATCAAAAAACGCTGACATAACAAGCGACGGGTTAAGATTATTTTCATTTCCTGCCGATAAAATAAGGGTTAATTTGTTTTCATTTATTTCGGATTTTTCAATAAGCGGTGCAATATCTATATCTTTTACCCCGCCCTTCTTAGTCTTTTTGGCACAAATTATTGATTCTTGCGCCAAAAATTCACTCATTTTTAAAGCATCTATTTCGTCAAATAACAATTCAAATTCGGCAAAGGCAATTTCCTTTGTGTGCATTACCGACTCGGCCGCTTTTAAAAAGTGAATATCAGGGGTTGAAACTGCGTTTAAATCACAAACAAGCTGCGAAAGCGAATAATTATCATCGGTTATTTTAACATCCACAACTTCATAAAGTCCAACATATCCAAGTGATAACGGCACGGCAAAATTCATATATGCGTGTTGGTTAAAGCCTTCGGTAAACCAAACGGGAATTTTTGCTTTTGCAATAAGGCGGGACATAAACCGATTCATATCCAAATGGGAAACAAACTTCATTCTGCCCTTTTTTTCATAAAAAATTCTAACGTTTCTCATAGCAAACACCCTCCCCATAGCAATTTGCCCCACAAGCCGAGCATTTTTCACGGCAATTAGGTGTGGTTTTGCCCAATATAGCAGTTTTATGTTCACGCACCAAGAAATCCTTAGAAACGGCATAATCTAAATGGTCCCAAGGGTTCACTTCATCATAACTGCGAAGTCTACCCGAATAAAAGTCGGGTTCTATGCCACATTCGGTGAATGCTTCGTTCCATTTTTCTAAATCAAAGCATTCGTTCCAACTGTCAAACTTGCAACCTTTTTTAAACGCAGTATAAATCACATCGCAAAGGCGACGGTCACCCTTGGCAAAAGCGCCTTCCAAGAAACTTGTTGAAGAATCGTGCATGCTTAAATCAATTTTACGGGTGGTTATGCAGCTTTTAAGAAATGCCTGTTTTCTTTCCATTTCGGCTTTGGTTATTTGAGGCTCAAATTGGAAAGGTGTAAAGGGCTTTGGCACAAAAACCGCCACGCTCATTGAAACCGAAACCGACTTGCCTTTTGGGCGGTTGGGCATTTTATAATACATATCAACAATTTTTTGGCCCAAATCGGCAATGCCTTTTAAATCTTCATCCGTTTCAGTGGGAAGCCCCATCATAAAATAAAGCTTTACAGCGGTGTGACCACCTTCAAAAGCAATTTTACAGGTGGACAAAATTTCTTCTTCAGTAACATTTTTATTTATAACATCACGAAGACGTTGTGTGCCTGCTTCGGGGGCAAAGGTGAGTCCACTTTTTCTTATGTGGCTTATTTTTTGTAAAAGTTCTTCAGAAAAATTATCAATTCTAAGGGACGGCAAAGCCAAGCTTATATGGTTTTGCTGTGTCCAGTCAAGCATTTCATTTAAAAGGGGCTCAAGTTCGGTATAATCACTGCTGCTAAGCGATGAAATTGAAATTTCATCATAACCGGTATTTTCACAAAGGCACTTTGCCTGACGGTTTATAACATCGGCCGACTTTTCACGAACAGGTCGATAAATAAAGCCCGCTTGACAAAAACGGCAGCCACGAATACAACCTCTGAAAATTTCTTGAACTGCACGGTCATGCACAATTTGAATAAAAGGCACAACAAAATTTTCGGGGTAATATACAGTGTTTAAATCTTTAATAATGCGTTTTTTAACAGTTTTAGGAGCACCATTTTGTGCGGAAATTTCTTTAATTGTGCCGTCATTATTATAAATAATTTCATAAAGCGAAGGCACATAAACGCCCTCAATTTTAGCGGCTTCACGCAAAAATTCCGCCTTACTGCTTCCCATTTTTTTATGCTTTTTGTAAAGGTCAATAACTTCTAAATCAACCTCTTCCCCTTCTCCCAAAAAGAAAATGTCAACAAAATCCGCAAGGGGTTCGGGGTTGCAAGCACAAGGGCCACCTGCAACAACCAGTGGTGACAAATCTTTTCGGTCTTGACTTTTAAGCGGAACACCCGCCAAATCATT
>JAZKYB010000207.1:0-2130 GCA_045611905.1 Acutalibacteraceae bacterium
AAAACAGTTTATTTTGACTCTTTTAAAGCATTTACAGGTCAACAATTTAAAATTATTGACCGCATTTTAAGTCAAGCAGACGATGTTACCTTTGCAATGAATTATAACACCCAAAATGAAAGTGAATTTGATATTTTCACCATTTTGCGTAAAAACATTTCTAAAATTGAAAACCTTGCCAAGAAAAACAATGTTAAAATTATGCCACCGGTTTTTCTTGATAAGTCACATTATAAAAACGAAAAACTGCAACTTCTTGAACGCTTAATTGCAAATGACAATGTAAGCGGTGATTTAAGCGATACTATTACCATTTGTAAGGCCGAAAGCGCCTTTGATGAAGTTGAATTTGCTTTTCGCACAATAAGGCGTTTAGTTAGGGAAGAAAATTATCGCTTTAAGGATTTTGTTATTATTGCTCGTGATACCGAAAAATATTTACAAGCGGTTGAATATATTTCTAAAAAGAACGATGTTAGTTGCTTTTTTGACAAGCGAATTACTTTAAATTCGCTTCCGTTTTGTTTTGCAATTAATTCGGCAATTGATGCGCTTGATTTTTCAAGTGAAGATATTTTGCGTTTTCATAAATGCGGTTTTAGTACATTAACCGTTGATGAAATTTCAAAGCTTGAAAATTATACTTTTTTATGGAACATCAATAAAGATAAATGGCTTGAAGAATGGGATATGAACCCCAACGGCTTTAATATTGACACTTTAACCGATGAAGATTTGGACGAGCTTAAAGAAATAAACAAGCTTCGTGAAAATGCAATTAAGCCAATAATTGCATTTAAAGACAAGTTTTATGGCAACGCAAAGCAAATGTGCAGTGCTATTATCCGTTTGTTAGATGATAGTGAGGCCGAAAACACCCTTAAAACCCTTTGTGAGCGTTTTGATAACATTGATGGTGAAATTACTGCCGATGTTTTAAAGCAGGGATATGACAGTTTTATAGGCGTTTTAGAAGGTCTTGTAACCTGCTTTGGTGATAAAACAATAAGTGTTTTAGAATTTAAAAATGCCTTAAACCTTGCATTATCAACCGAAACCGTTGGTGTTATTCCACAGTTTATTGACGAAGTTTCTTTTGGCAGTGCCGACCGTATTCAACCCGCACGCCCCAAAATTGCGTTTATTTTGGGTGCAAACCAGGGTGTTTTTCCAAAAGGTGTTACAAACAGCGGTGTTTGGGCACTTAACGAACGCAAAAAACTTATTGAAATGGGTATAGAACTTTCAGATAATTCGCTTTATTCGGCAATTGATGAAGATTATATTGTTTATTCTAATCTTTGTTGCGCAAGCGAAAGGGTATATATTACCTATGCAACACAAAACACAAATGGCGAAGAACTTATGCCGTCACCATTTGTAAATTCAATTGTTAAATTCTTAAACCCAACCCTTACAAACGAACCAAACGATTTGAATAATAGCTTACCCGAAACAAATTCTGCTGTTTTTGCGGAAATTTGCCGCCGTTTTGGCAACAAAAATGATTTAGTAACGCTTAATGCAGCATTGCAAAACAATAATACGCTTGAAGACTTAAATTCGGTTGTTAATAAAGACCTTAACTTCATAAAACCCGAAAACGCACAAAAGTTGTTTGGTGATGTTATAAACCTTTCGGCAACAAAAATTGACACGGTAAACCGTTGCAGATTTTCATATTTTTGCAAATATGGTTTGCGTGCCGAAAAATTACAGTCCGCAGAATTTAATGTTTTACAACGCGGCAACATTGCTCACTATGTTTTAGAGCGTATAATTACCGATTTTAAAGAAAATATTGCAAATTTAAATGAAGCTGAATTACACGAATTGACCGATAGGTACATTGAAGAATACTTGGGCAAAATTAGTGGTTTCAGTCAACTTCGTGATGCAAAAATTGAATTTTTGATTAACCGAATTTCCCGTTCGCTCAAAGATGTTATTTGCCACATTGCAAAGGAATTTAAGCAAAGCAGTTTTAAGCCGGTTGCTTGTGAATTTAAAATTGGTTTTAACGATGGTTTACAGCTTGAATTTCCTTATGATAACGGCAAAATTAAAATTAATGGCAGCATTGACCGTGTTGACGAATATAACGGTTTTATAAGAATTGTTGATTATAAA
>JAZKYB010000208.1:0-2752 GCA_045611905.1 Acutalibacteraceae bacterium
TTTACATTTATTTATTAAATATATATTGAAAAAACTTAAATTTGTGGTAAAATAAAAGATGAAAAAATTTTAACAAACTTTGAAAGGATTGTTTTAAATGAGTTTACTTAACAAAAAAACTGTTGATGACATCAACGTAAAAGGTCAAAAAGTGCTTGTTCGTTGCGACTTTAACGTTCCGCTTAAAAATGGCGAAATCACTGACGAAAACCGCATCAACGCTGCACTTCCTACTATTGAAAAATTAATCGCTGACGGCGGCAAGGTTATTCTTTGTTCTCACCTTGGCAAGCCAAAGGGCGAACCTAAACCCGAACTTTCTTTAGCACCTGTTGCAAAGCGCCTTTCCGAAAAGCTTGGCAAGGAAGTTGTTTTTGCTGCTGATGATAATGTTGTTGGCGAAAACGCAAAAGCTGCTGTTGCTAATATGAAAGATGGCGATGTTGTTTTATTACAAAACACACGTTACCGTGCAGAAGAAACCAAAAACGGCGAAGCTTTATCTGCTGAACTTGGCGAACTTGCCGACATTTTCGTAAATGATGCATTCGGTACTGCTCACCGTGCACACTGCTCAACCGTTGGTGTTGTTTCACACGTTAAGGAAGCTGTTGCCGGCTATCTTATCGGTAAAGAACTTAAATATCTTGGCAATGCTGTTGAAACTCCTGTTCGTCCATTTGTTTGCATTTTGGGCGGTGCAAAGGTTGACAGCAAGCTCCCCGTTATTGAAAATCTTTTAACCAAAGCTGATACTCTTATCATCGGCGGCGGTATGGCTTATACTTTCCTTGCTGCTAAGGGTTATACCGTTGGTACTTCTCTTATTGACGAAACCAAAATTGACTACTGCCGTGATATGATGGCTAAAGCAGAAGCAAATGGCGTTAAAATTTTACTTCCTATCGACTGCACTATCACTAAGGACTTCCCAGATCCTATCGATGCTGAAATTGAAGTTACCGTTGTTGATGCTGACAAGATTCCTGCTGATATGATGAGTCTTGACATCGGCACAAAGACCGCTGCTCTTTATGCTGAAGAAGTTAAAAATGCTAAAACTGTTGTTTGGAACGGACCTATGGGCGTTTTCGAAAACCCAATTTTAGCTAAGGGTACTATGGCTGTTGCACAAGCTATGGCAGATACTGATGCTGTTACAGTTATCGGTGGTGGCGACTCTGCTGCTGCTGTTAACATTATGGGCTTTGGCGACAAGATGACCCACATTTCTACCGGTGGTGGCGCATCACTTGAATTCCTTGAAGGTAAGGAACTTCCCGGTATTGCAGCACTTAACGACAAATAATAATTTTTAAAATATAGGGCGGCAACGCCCTATATTTGTGTAAAAAGGAGAATTTAAAATGAATAAAGCAACAAGACCCGCAGTTATCGCAGGTAACTGGAAAATGAACAAAACCCCCGCTGAAACCACTGCACTTATTAACGAAATGAAACCATTGGTAGCAGATGCTGACTGCAAAGTTGTTCTTTGCGTACCATTTATTGATATCCCTGCCGCTGTAGAAGCTGCAAAGGGTTCAAACATTGAAATTGGTGCTGAAAATGTTCACTTCAAAGCAAACGGTGCTTACACAGGTGAAATTTCGGCTGAAATGCTTGTTGAATCGGGCGTTAAATATGTTGTTATTGGTCACAGCGAAAGAAGACAATACTTTGGTGAAACCGACCAAACAGTTAACCTTCGCACACTTGCTGCTGTAAATGCTGGTCTTACAGCAATTGTTTGTGTTGGTGAAACACTTGAACAACGCGAACTCGGTTATACCGAAACTCTTCTTAAATTCCAAACCAAAATGGCACTTACTAATGTTACTGCTGACCAACTTAAAAACATTATCGTTGCTTATGAACCCGTTTGGGCTATCGGTACCGGTGTTACTGCAACTGCTGACCAAGCTGATGAAGGCAACGGCTTTGTAAGAGATGCAATTGCTGAAGTTTACGGCAAAGATGTTGCTGAAACTGTTACCATTCAATACGGCGGTTCTATGAACGCTAAAAACGCTGACGAATTAGTTGCAAAAGTTAATGTTGACGGCGGTCTTATCGGCGGCGCTTCACTTAAAGCTGAAGATTTCTCAATAATTGTTAAAGCTGCCTCTAAATAATTTTAAGGTGACAAAATAATGAAAAAACCTATTGTTTTAACTATTATGGACGGTTTTGGTTTCAACCCTGAAGTTATGGGTAATGCAATTAAAGCCGCCAATACTCCAAGACTTGATAATATTTATGCTACTTGCCCCACTACTGAAATTGGCGCTTCGGGTATGGATGTTGGTCTTCCCGACGGTCAAATGGGTAATAGTGAAGTTGGTCACACCAACATTGGTGCAGGCCGTGTTGTTTATCAAGAACTTACCCGAATCACCAAATCAATCACTGATGGTGACTTTTTCACAAACGAAGTTTTCTTAAAAGCTATCGAAAACTGCAAGAAAAACGACAGCGCACTTCATCTTATGGGTCTCTTATCTGATGGTGGTGTTCATTCCCATATTGAACATTTATATGCATTGGTTGAACTTGCAAAGCGCAATGGCCTTGAACGTGTTTATATTCACGCTTTACTTGACGGCCGTGACGTTCCACCTGCAAGCGCTGCTGACTTTATTGATGCATTAAATGCAAAACTTAACGACCTTGGTTGCGGCAAACTTGCAACTGTTCTTGGTCGTTTTTACGGCATGGACCGTGACAACCGTTGGGACCGTGTTGAAAAAGC
>JAZKYB010000209.1:0-1483 GCA_045611905.1 Acutalibacteraceae bacterium
AACGATATTTCAAAGCATTTAAAGACGGAAAACTTAAATATTTCGGTCTTTGAAAGTGTGACTTCAACCAACAAAATTTTAAAAGAAAAAGCCCTTTTGAATGCAAAAGAAGGCACCGTTATTGTGGCACTAAGCCAAACCGACGGTCACGGCAGATACGAACGCAAATTCCATTCAGATTTTGGGGGGATTTATTTAAGCGTTTTGTTAAGACCAACCACTTCAAATTTTGATGTCACGCTTTTAACCTCGGCCGTGGCTGTGGCCGTTAGCAACGCTATTGATGAAGTGGCAAAAAAATGCACAAAAATCAAATGGGTAAACGATGTTTTACTTGATGACAAAAAGGTTTGCGGCATTTTGTGTGAAGGCGGTTTTTGTGGCGATAACAGTTTTTTTGTGGTGGGTATAGGCATTAACGTCTGCGCCACAAAGAACGGCCTTGATGATGAAATCAAAGGTATTGCCACCACCATTTTTGACACATATTCAAGCGATGTTTTATCGCAACTTTGCGCCAAGGTAATTGATAATTTGTTTTATGAATATAACCACATTTCTAACCGAAATTTTTTACAAATATACCGCCAAAAAAGTGCGGTTTTAGGCAAAGAAATAAACGTGCTTTCAAAGGGCGAAATTATCGGTACGGCAAAAGCGCTTGAAATTGATGATAACTGCCGCCTTTTAATAGAATTCAAAGATGGTGAAACCAAAAAACTTATTACCAATGAAATAAGCATTAAAATATTAGATTAAGGAGTTTTAAAAATGATTAGCGAAACAATAAAATACATAGGTGTTAACGACCACAAAATTGATTTATTTGAAGGGCAATATGATGTGCCAAATGGTATGGCTTATAATTCTTACGCAATTATTGATGAAAAAATTGCCATTATGGACACAGTTGATATAAACTTTGGTGATGAATGGTTAAATAACATTAAAATTGCATTGAACGGCCGTATACCCGACTATTTGGTGATTCAACATATGGAACCCGACCATTCGGCAAACATAGTTAATTTTATAAATGCTTACCCTAATACAAAAATTGTTTCATCTGACAAGGCATTTAAAATGATGCAAAACTTTTTTGGCATAGATTTTAGCGGTAAAAACATTGTCGTAAGCGATGGCGACACACTTTCACTTGGTAAGCGCGAACTTAAATTTTTCACCGCCCCAATGGTGCATTGGCCCGAAGTAATCGTTACCTATGACTGCTTAGACAAGGTGCTGTTTTCGGCTGATGGTTTCGGTAAATTTGGCGCGCTTGACTGTGAAGAAGATTGGGCGTGCGAAGCAAGGCGTTATTACTTTGGAATTGTAGGTAAATATGGTGTACAGGTGCAGGCATTGCTTAAAAAAGCGGCCACCCTTGAAATTGAAAAAATTTGCCCCTTGCACGGCCCTGTTTTAGATGAAAATTTAGGATATTACCTTGACCTTTACAACATCTGGTCAAGCTATCAGCCCG
>JAZKYB010000210.1:0-4672 GCA_045611905.1 Acutalibacteraceae bacterium
AGAAGTTATGACGGTTTTTCACTTTACGATGCCATTTTTAACGCAAGGGAATTTTTAACAAAATTCGGCGGTCATTCACAAGCAGCAGGCATAAGTTTAAAAACTGAAAATATTGCCGAATTCAGAAAAGCAGTAAACGATTATGCAAACGCTTTTGAATATGTGCCGCCCGTACTTAGTTTGGACTGTAAAATTAACCCTTCGGCATTAACTGTTGATTTGGCCGAAAGCATTAAAGTTCTTGAACCTTTTGGTTTTGAAAACCCCGAGCCCATTTTTGCAGTTTGCGGTGTTACCTTGCAAAGAATTACACCTTTAAGTCAAAATAAACATTTAAAGCTTTTATTTTCAAAGGGTGAAAACGTTTTTCAAGCAATGCTTTTTGGCACTAATACCGACAGTTTTTGTTTTAATGTTGGTGATATGCTTGATTTGGCGGTTACTGTTCAAACAAACCTTTTTAACGGCAATTATGAAATAAGCGTTGTTATTAAGGAAATGCGCCCAAACGGTTTTGATGATGAAGTGTTTTTTAATTCGTTTGACAATTATCAGGCATATAAATCGGGAAGATTATATAACGCCTTGACATTAATCCCCACAAGAAACGAAGTGGGTGATGTTTATCGTGCTATTACCACAAACGGTATATTAGAACAAAAGCTTATTAACATATTCTTAAATACTTTAGGATATGCTAAAACAAAAATTGCTTTGGATGTTTTATGTGATTTAGACCTTATTGGTTTTGAAAATTTAAAATATTTTTCACACAAAACCACCCAAAAAACAAACTTATTAAATTCGGGTATATATAGTGCCCTTGTAAAGGAGTGGACGGCCTTGACAAATGAAGAACTTAAAAATTTAAATGACCTTAAATGCCATATGGAAAACTTTGGCGGTAATTTTGATTATGAAATGGTTGAAAAGGCCTATACACTTTGTGTTACTGCCCACGCAGGTCAAAAGCGTGTTTCGGGTGAAGATTATTATTACCACCCTTTTAATGTTGCAAAAATTGTTATTTCACTTGGTATGGATAGTCAGTCAATTGCGGCATCTCTTTTGCATGATGTTGTTGAAGACACCGAATATTCTTTAGAATATATCAAAAGTGAATTTGGCGCTGAAGTCGCCCTTTTGGTTGACGGCGTTACCAAAATTGGTAAGCTTAATTTTTCAACCAAGGAACAGCAACAAGCTGAAAGTCTTCGCAAAATGCTTATTGCAATGGGTCAGGATATTCGTGTAATTATTATTAAATTGGCTGACCGACTTCATAATATGCGTACCATTGATGCAATGCGCGAACAAAAGCAGCGTGATATTTCGGTTGAAACGCTTGAAATTTATGCTCCTATTGCACACCGCTTGGGTATTCGCCCCGTTAAAGAAGAACTTGAAGATTTGGCAATTAAGCACCTTGACCCCATTGCGTATCACGATATAGAGGAACTTTTAACACATCGAAAAGCCCATCGTGAACAAATTCTTAACGAAATTAAAAACCGCATTGAAGAGCGTTTAAGACAAGAAATGCCAAATGTTACACTCTCGTTTCAAGGGCGTGTAAAATCGGTTCATGGCATATATCGCAAAATGTTTATTCAAAACCGTGATTTTGATGAAATTTATGATATTTATGCCATAAGAATTATTACCGACAATGTAACGGACTGCTATAATATTTTGGGTATTATGCACGATATGTTCAGACCTATTCCAAACAGGTTTAAGGACTATATTTCAACGCCAAAGCCAAATATGTATCAGTCACTTCACACAACCGTTATTGGTCGCAGCGGAATACCGTTTGAAATTCAAATTCGCACCTTTGAAATGCACCACACAGCCGAATTTGGTATTGCGGCGCATTGGAAGTATAAAGAAGGTATTAAAGATAACGACAAAAAGCTTGAAGACAGACTTGCTTGGATTAGACAAATTATTGAAAACCAAGAGGCCGCCGAAGATTCAACCGAACTTATTCAAAACATTAAGGTCGACCTTTCACAAGAGGATGTTTTTGCCGTTACCCCAAAGGGCGATGTTATAAATCTGCCATTGGGTGCCACCATTGTTGACTTTGCTTTCCAAATACATTCAGCCGTTGGCACACGAATGGTTGGTGCAAAGGTTGATGGTAAAATTGTGCCAATTGACCACGAAGTTAAAACAGGTGAAGTAATTGAAATTTTAACTACCAATTCTGCTGGGCACGGCCCAAGCCGAGATTGGTTAAAAATTGCTGTTACCTCATCGGCAAAGGCAAAAATTCGTTCTTGGTTTAAAAAGGAAAAACGCCCTGAAAATATTATTACGGGTAAGGCGGAATTTGAAAAAGAACTGCGCCGAAATAATATCAATTTGTCTGATAGTGAAACTGCTGAATATATTGAAGATTTAGCGAAGAAATACAAGCTTGAAAATGGCGAAGAATTTTATGCCGCAATTGGTTACGGCGGTATTTTGCTTTCTAAAATTATTCCGCGTATCAAAGAAGATTTCAAGAAGATTTCTAACGAAAAGAAAACTCCCGAAATTGTACCGATAAGCCAAATTAGGGCTAAAAAATCGTCCGACGGTGTTATTGTTGAAGGCGTTGACAATTGCTTAATTAAGTTTTCACATTGCTGTAACCCGTTGCCCGGTGATGACATTATCGGTTATATTACACGCGGTCATGGTGTTTCAATTCACAAACGTGATTGTAATAATGTGCCTAAAAACATTGCTGAAAGTGATGAACCCGCACGTTGGATTAATGCTTATTGGGATGGCACAAAGAAAGAAAACTTTACTTCAACTCTTTCGGCATTGGCAATTGACCGACAGGGAATTGTTATTGACATTATGAATGCTATTAACAATATGCGTGTGCCGATTCACAGTATAAATGCACGACAGCTCAAAGATGGCAACTGCACAGTTACTTTGACTATCAGTGCGGAAAGTGTTGAGCATTTAAAAAGTATTATTTCTCGCATTGAGAAAATTGCCGGAATTTTCAGTGTAGAAAGGATAAATCAATAATGAAGGCAGTTATTCAAAGGGTGACATCCGCCTCAGTTTCGGTTGATGGCGAAATTGTGGGAAGCTGTGAAAACGGATATATGATTTTGTTTGGTGCGGCAGATGGTGACACTTTAGAAGATGTTGATATTTTGGCGCATAAAACAGTTAATTTGCGTGTTTTTTGCGATGAAAATGACAAAATGAATAAATCAATTTTAGATATTGATGGGGAAATTTTAGCAATATCTCAATTCACACTTTGTGCCGATGTTAAAAAAGGAAATCGTCCATCTTTTATAAAAGCTATGGAACCTAAGCTTGCAAGCGAATATTATGATATTTATTGCGAAAAGTTAAAAGAACTTGGTGTTAAAAAGGTGGCAAAAGGTGTTTTTGGCGCTGATATGAAGGTTTCACTTATAAATGATGGCCCTGTAACCATACTGTTTGACACAGAAATTTGGAGAAAAAATGGAAATTAAAACTTTACCACTTGGAACAATTGCAGTTAATTGTTATTTACTGTTAAGCGATAATGCGGCGGTGGTTATTGACCCCGGTTTTGAATCTGATGATGTTTTGGACTTTTTAAAAAATGCCCAAAATAAAGAACGGCTTATAATTTTAACCCACGCACATTATGACCATATCGGCTTTGCGTTAGAACTTTCACGCCAAACCAACACAAAAATTGCAATTGGCAAGTTTGATAACGAAGCATTGCAAAATTCTTTTGTAAATTTAGCCGTTATGTTTCACACAGAATTAGAACCGTTTTCGGCCGATTTACTTTTAAAAGATGGCGATGGTTTTGCGGTTGGTGATATTGACTTTAATGTTATTCACACCCCGGGCCATACTGTTGGAAGTATTTCGCTTTTGGTTGATGATATACTTTTTTCGGGTGACACACTTTTTAAAGAAAGTATAGGCCGCACCGACTTTTTGGGTGGAAGCTTTGGCGAAATTGAAAAATCGGTTAAAAAGCTTTATAAATTGCCGCAAGATACTGTTGTTATGGCGGGTCACGGTGACACAACTACAATAGGATATGAAAAAAATTATAATCCTTACATAAGAGGTTAAAATGCAGCTTTGTTTAATTAATAATGATTTTAAATATGAGCTTGAAAAGTTAATAAGAATTTTTTTGCCTTTTGAAAAAATTGAATTTAATGATTCTTTTGCGGATGGCGATTTTGCAATTGCCGAAATTGATGGTAAAACCGCCAAGGCAACGCTTCGGTTTAATGGAAAGGATTATCATTATACTTGCGAAATAATCCCCGTAAACAACGATTTTACAAAGGATAGCGAACTTTTTGCGGCTATTTGCTTGTTTAATTGTTTAACCGACTGTTTTAATTATTTTCCGCAATGGGGAATTTTAACAGGTGTGCGTCCCGCAAAGCTTTTTTCAAGAATTGCAAAAGCAAAAGGCGTTGACCTTGCCACCGATTATTTTAAAAACTATTTAAAAGTTAGCGATAAAAAAATTTCACTTTGCTGCGAAACAATAAAGGGTGAAAATGCTATAACCTCGCTTTCAAAGGGTGACAGTTTTAGTCTTTATATTTCAATTCCGTTTTGCCCAACAAGGTGCAATTATTGTTCGTTTGTTTCACATTCGGTTGAAAAGGCAAAAAGGCTTATC
>JAZKYB010000211.1:0-5368 GCA_045611905.1 Acutalibacteraceae bacterium
TAATTCATAACCGAATCAAGCTGTTTGCCACGCAAAAATCTGCGGCGTGCATTATAGCTTATTTTGTTTGTTGCATCTTCCCAAACTTCGCCCAATAAAAAGTTTTCATTGCTGTCAGCTTTTACCGCCACACGAACCTTATCCAAAAAGGCGTCGGGCAATTCATCGGCAACATCTAAACGAAAGCCCTTAATACCTAAATTTAACCAATGGCGTATAACACCATTTTCGCCTGTAATATACTCAGAAAAATGCGGGTCATTTTCCTTGGTTTCGGGCAAGGTTTTAATGCCCCACCAAGATTCATAATCTTCCCGTGTTTCACCAAAATCATACCAACTGCGATATGGTGATTCATCGCTATTATAAGCCCCAACACAGTTATAACGATTGTATTTGTTAAAATAAATGCTATCATCACCCGTGTGGGAAAAAACACCGTCTAAAATAATATAAATTCCAAGTTTTTTAGCGGCTGCTATAAGCGCTTTAAGGTCTTTTTCGTCCCCTAAAACAGGGTCAATTTTCATATAATTTGCAGTGTTATATCGGTGGTTTGAATGTGCTTCGAAAATTGGGTTTAAATAAATGCAATTAACACCCAATTTTTTAAGATATGGTAATTTTTGCTGAATGCCCTTTAAATCGCCACCGTAATAGTCATTACCTAAAAATTTAGGGTCGTTTTTATCGGTTTGCGGTTTATATTCGGGGGTTTTGTCCCAGTCTTCACAAATGAAGCGGTCGGACGGAATATCTTTTTTAACCTTTTTCGAATTATAAAAACGGTCGGGGAAGATTTGATAAATTATACCGCCATCAAGCCATTTTGGTGTGGTATAGCTTTTGTTATAAACGGTTAACTGCCACCAACTGCCATCGGCCGAAACCTTACCAAGTGAATGGTCAAATTTTGTTACATAAAATTCCGTGTCGGTGGTGTTATATTTAAAGGAATACCAATAAATGCCTTCTGTTAAGGAAATATCACATTCCCAAAAAGTATAATCATCCTTTTTTTCGGCCTTTTTCATCATTATTTTATCTAAGTTGCCTGTGGTGTCGTTTCTAATAAGCAAATAAGCTCGGCCAATTTTTTCCCATTCAGGCAAAAGCAACCTAAGCCGAAGGGTTTCCCCTTCGGCTAAGGCACCAAGTTTGCTTTTATAAGATAAATTTCGTGAATCAAAAGGATAAAAATTCATAATTATTCAACCGGTTTTATGTGCCAAATATCACGTGCATAATCTTCAATGGAACGGTCAGATGCAAACACGCCTGATTTTGCAATGTTCACAAGTGACATCTTGTTCCAAACATCACGGTCGTTATAAAGTTCACTGGCTTTCTTTTGGGCTGACTGATAATCAGCAAAGTCGGCCAATGCCATATAATTGTCGTGGTTTTTAAGCGAATGATAAATGCTGTCAAAATTCATACCGCTAAAGCCCTTGCCAATAAAGTCTAAGGCGTCGCGTAAGATTTCATTGTTGTTATAATATTCATAAGGGTTGTAACCCTGTTTTTGTAAACGCAAAACTTCGGGTGTTTGCATACCGAAAATGATGATGTTGTCATCCCCAACTTCGCTGTGAATTTCAACATTTGCGCCGTCTTCGGTACCTAAAGTGATTGCGCCATTCATCATAAGTTTCATATTACCTGTACCGCTGGCTTCAGTAGAAGCAAGTGAAATTTGTTCACTTATATCGGCTGACGGAATCATAAGTTCAGCCATAGTAACGCGGTAATTTTCAAGGAATAAAATTTTAAGCTTATCTTTAACGTCGGGGTCATTTTCAAGCAAACACGAAAGTTTGTAAATCATTTGAATAACCTGTTTAGCAAAAAGATACCCCGGGGCCGCCTTTGCACCGAAAATATAGGTTTTGGGTGTGAAAGGTGCGTTTGGATTATTTTTAATAAACTGATATTCGCTTATAATGTTTAAAACATTAAGGTGTTGGCGCTTATATTCGTGAAGTCGTTTAACCTGCATATCAAAGATAGATTCAGGGTTTAAAATAATGCCTGTTTCATCTTTAATATATTTTGCGAAGCGTTGTTTATTGTGCAATTTGATTTCGCTAAGCTTATCTAAAACCGACTTATCGTCCTTAAATGCCATAAGCTTTTCAAGGTTTCTTGCATCTTTAATAAAGTCATCACCAATGGTTTCGGTTAAGAAAGATGTAAGTTCGGGGTTTGCACAGCAAAGCCAACGCCTGTGGGCAATACCGTTTGTTACATTGGTGAATTTTTCAGGTGTTAAACGAGCATAATCTTTAAAAAGTTCATCAACCAAAATTTTGCTGTGAAGCTTTGAAACGCCGTTAACAGTGTGGCAGGTAGCACAGCAAAGGTTTGCCATTCTTACAACACCGTTTGAAATAACGCTTGTGCGTTCAGCAAGGTCAAAGTCACCTGTTTTTGCAATAACTTCTTGACGGAAGCGCTTGTCAATTTCTTTAATAATTTGATAAATACGGGGAAGACGTTCTTTAATAAGTCCTTCAGACCAACATTCAAGCGCTTCTTGCATGATGGTGTGGTTTGTATAAGCAATGGTTTTGGTAACAATTGACCAGGCATCCTCCCAAGTATAGCCACATTCATCCAATAAGAATCGCATAAGTTCGGGGATAGAAAGTGTTGGGTGGGTGTCGTTAATGTGAATTGCAACCTTTTCGGGCAAATTATCAAGTGTGTTATAGGTGCGTAAGTGGCGGTGTAAAATATCTTGAATAGAAGCTGAAACTAAGAAATATTGTTGACGAAGTCTTAATGACTTGCCTTCATAATGGTTATCAGCAGGGTATAATACCTTTGAAATATTTTCAGCCATTGCGCGCTGCTCGATAGCACGAACATAATCACCTTGGTTAAAGGCCGACATATCAAATTCACGGCATTCAGCGCTCCAAAGGCGAAGGGCATTTATTGTTTTGCCGTCTTTGCCTGCAACCATAAGGTCATAAGGCACAGCACGAACGGTTTGATAATCACGGTGCTCAATGTGGTGATAGCCGTTATCCCACCATTCGTTAACATAACCGTCGAAGTTTACATCCACAGCAGAACCGGGACGAGCTTCAAGCCAAACGCCACCGCCGGGAAGCCAAAAGTCAGGCATTTCGGTCTGCCAACCATCAACTAACTTTTGACGGAAAATACCAAGCTCATAGTTGATGCAGTAACCCATTGCAGCATAACCGCCGCTTGAAAGAGCATCCAAAAAGCAAGCTGCAAGACGACCAAGACCGCCGTTACCAAGACCGGCATCAGGTTCTAATTCGTAAAGATTGTCAAGCTTTACGCCAAATTTCGCCAATGCTTTTTCCATTGTGCTTGTTAAGTCCATATTAAAAAGGTTGTTTTTAAAAGAACGACCCATTAAAAATTCCATGCTTAAGTAATAAACGGTTTTGGCCTGTTGTTCGGCAGTGGATTTTTTAAATTCGCTTCTGCGTTCCTTCATTATATCAAGCAGTGTTAAAACACTTGCTTTGTAAAAAAGTTCGTCAGATGCTTGGGCGGGTGTAACGCCAAAATTATGTGACAACTTTTTTTCTATAAGTGTGGCAAGCTTTGTGCTTGAAAGCTTTGTCATCTTAAATCATCTCCATTTATATTTTATATAAAATATAATACAATATTCCTTCCAAAAATTCTATTGCCCATTAGCAGTATATTTTACCCATTTTTTGTGCAATTTCCACAAAAACTAAAAATAATTTGATTAAAATACAAACTTTTTCGGCAAACAACACAAAAATTTAGCAAATAAAGTGTATAATAAAAGGCCCCAAAGGGACCTTTTACTGCATTAATTATTCGTCAATATCGGGTATGTCGTCGTTATCATCACATTCAAGATAGTCATCCTTAATGCGATTTTTGTTTTTGATTTTATCAACAACAACAAGTGCGCTAACCAAAGCGCCGAATATAGCTAAAAGTGCAACAATTACTTTACCAACGTTTTTCATTAAAATTTCCGCCTTTCCAAAGATAATTTAACCACAATTATTATATCAAAACAAATTTAATTTGTCAATCACATAAAAGGCCCAAAAAGGTGTAGCAAAGCCTGTTTTAAGCGAACGAAAACCGACCGTTTTTGCCATTTTTTAAGTTCGATTTCCTGTGAAACCGCTAAAACTTCACGGAAGTGGTGCTTAATGTCAAGTGCAGTTTTTTTGTCATCAATCCACACACTGCTTTCAAAATGGAATACAAAGCTGCGATAATCCATATTAACCGAACCAACCGTTGCAATGCTGTCATCAGATAAATATACCTTTGAATGAATAAAACCGGGGGTATATTCAAAAATTTTAACACCGCTTTTTAAAAGGTCTAAATAATGGTATTGTGTAACATTGTGAACATACCATTTATCAGGTATGTGTGGGGTTATAATGCAAACTTCAACACCTGACTTTGCCGCCATACAAAGTGCAGAAGTCATCATATCATCAATTATTAAATATGGTGTCATTATATAAACATAGCGCTGTGCTGAATTTAAAATTTGCATATAAATGCCTTCGGCGGGGTTCTTGTCGTTTAGCGGTCCGTCGCTATAAGGTAAAACAAACCCATCATCATAAGAAAAGCCGCTGCCAAGGTGTGATTTCATATCAATACGTTGCTTTGTTACAAATTCCCACATTATACAAAACATTGCCAAAAAGCTTTTAACTGCCTTGCCGCGAAGCACAATGCCACAGTCCATCCAATGACCAAAGCGTGTGTATTTGTTGATATATTCGTCACCAATATTAACGCCGCCGGTAAAGGCAATTTCGCCATCGATAACCACAATTTTGCGGTGGTTTCGGTTGTTCATAAAAATGTTGAAAATAAGGTTAATTTTATTAAAAACTGCAACTTCAATTTTTTCTTTTTTTAATTTTTCTAAAAAGTCGGGGCTTTGGCGCTTAATACTGCCAAAATCATCAAAAATAATTTTTACTTCAACGCCATCTTTTGCCTTGCGCTTTAATATTTTGTGAATTTCATCCCACATATAACCTTCAGCCAAGATAAAAAATTCCATATAAATATATTTTTGGGCGTTTTCAAGTTCAGACAAAAGCGATTCAAAAAATCTTTCGCCCGATGGTAAATATTCACTTGCAGTACCGTCATAAAGCGGATAACCCGATTCGTTAACAAGGAATTCTGCTTGGCGTGAGTGCATAATATCATTATAACGAAGATGGTCAATAATATCCTTATTATCATCCAAAAACGGCAAATAATGCGATTCGCAAACCTTCATTTTTTTGCGGATGTGAGGCACAACGCTGTTGCCACCCCATAAAAGATAAACCGAAATGCCAAAAATGGGGAAAAGAAGAAT
>JAZKYB010000212.1:0-1896 GCA_045611905.1 Acutalibacteraceae bacterium
GGTTGCCCTAAAAATCAGGTCGATGCCGAGCAAATGCTCTATACCCTTAAAAATGCAGGGTTCGAGCTTACCCCCGCCGAAGCAGATGCTGATGCTATAATAATCAATACTTGCGGTTTTATTGAATCGGCCAAAGCCGAAGCCATTGAAAATATTTTAGAAGCCGCAAAATACAAGGATGAAGGCAAACTTAAAGCACTTATAGTAACCGGCTGTTTGGCTGAAAGATACCAAAACGATGTAACCGAAGAAATTCCCGAAGTGGATGTTTGCGTTGGTATTGGTTCAAACGGTAAAATTGCCGAAATTGTTAAAAATGCAATTGAAGGCAAGTGTCAAAATTCTTTTGGTGCTAAAGAAGATTTAGACCTTAACACAAAACGAATTTTAGGTGGAGTACCTTATACTGCATATTTAAAGGTGGCTGATGGTTGCAATAACTGCTGTACCTATTGTGCAATACCAAAAATTCGTGGAAAAATGCGCAGCCGCAGTATTGAAGACTGTGTAAACGAAGCAAAGGAATTAGCCCAAAACGGCGTAAGAGAACTTATTGTTGTTGCGCAAGACACCACCGCTTACGGCAGCGATATTTATGGTAAGCCAATGCTTTCGGCACTTTTGAAAGAGCTTTGCAAAATCGAAGAACTTCATTGGATACGCACACTTTATACTTATCCCGATAAAATTGATGATGAATTTTTAGATGTTTTAGCAAGTGAAGAAAAACTTGTAAAATATTTAGATATCCCAATTCAGCACGCTAATGCTGATATTTTAAAGAAGATGAATCGCAAGGGAAGTAAGGCCGATTTAGAAGCACTTATTAAAAAGATAAGAAATAAAATTCCAAACATCACTTTGCGAACAACCCTTATCACAGGTTTTCCAACCGAAACCGAAGAACAGTTTACCGAACTTTGCGAATTTGTAAAGGAAACACGCTTTGACCGTCTTGGTTGTTTCGCTTATTCACCCGAAGAAGATACAATAGCGGCCCAAATGGACGGACAAATTGATGAACAAACCAAGGTTTCTCGTGCTGAAAACATTATGGAAATGCAAATGGACATAATGCATGAAAAGAACGAAGAAAAAATCGGGACCGAACTTGAAGTTATTATTGAAGGTTGGGACGATTATATAAAATGTTACTTTGGTCGCACCGTATGTGATGCACCCGAAGTGGATGGCAAAATTTTCTTTATGTCAAGTCGACCACTTGTAATTGGCGACTTTGTAAAGGTTCAAATAAATGATTGTTTAGATTATGATTTGTTAGGAGAATTAGCAGAATGAATACACCAAATAAATTAACTTTAGCCAGAATGATAGCAACCCCTATTTTTATGGCAGTAATGCTTATTGATTTCCCTTATCACTATTTAATTTCACTTATTTTGTTTATTGCCGCATCCTTGACCGATATGATAGACGGTAAAATGGCAAGAAAATACAATATGGTAACCGACTTTGGTAAGTTTATGGACCCATTAGCCGATAAAATGTTAACAACCGCTGCTTATCTTGGTTTTATGTTTGTTTACGGCGGTACAAATTACGCTTGGCACATTGTGGTCATCACATTTATCGTGCTTTTCCGTGAATTTGCGGTTTCATCAATTCGTTTGGTAGCCGTTACCGCAGGTGGCAAGGTTGTTGCTGCTAATATGTGGGGCAAATGTAAAACCGTTAGCCAAATGGCAGGTATAATTATTGCTTTGGGCGTATATGGTTTTAATGAAATTATGCCACTTAATGAGGGTGTTTTTGCTATTGCAGACATTGTAATTGTGGCTTTATTCTGGCTTTCCGCTGTGCTTTGCGTAATTTCAGGCGCAATTTACATTTGGGGCGGCCGTGATTATATTAAAAATGCAAAATAAACAGTAGGTG
>JAZKYB010000213.1:0-12208 GCA_045611905.1 Acutalibacteraceae bacterium
ACCGCTTGGCCTCCGACTTAACGACAACTTCGGTGTTAAAGTGCCCACAGTCGTAAAGGGAAACCCCACTTTGTGCGGCATCTAAAAAGTTATTGTGGCGAATATCGGCAGTAACTAAAGCATCACAACAATTTTGTTTAACCAATGTGTGATATTGTGCGCCCGAACCGCTGCAAACCAAAACATTTTTAATTATACCTTCGCCAACATATTTAACAGGATAATTAAGAACATTTTTAAGGTGGTTTGCAAAATCATCAGCCGAAAGGGGAGAAATTTCGCCCTTTTTAAGTAAAAATTTATCGGGAGTTTCAACCGTTTCGATGTTCTTTAAACCAATAACATTACACAAAGCATCGTTTACACCGCCATCGCCTTGGTCAAGGTTTGTATGCATTGAAATTACCGATAAACCGTTTTTAATAATTTCGTAAACCAAGGTATCATCAAGAACTGATTTAATTCCGTTAAAAATGATGGGGTGGTGTGTGATTATAAGCTCGCATCCGTTTTTAACTGCTTCGTCAATTACAGGCATTGTGCAGTCAAGCGCAACAATGGCCTTTGTAACGGTTTTATTACGGTCACCAACCAATGTGCCAACATTGTCAAAACCACAAGCGGTTTCAATGGGGAATTTTTGGTTTAAAAAGTCAAAAATATTTTGTACTGTCATAAATTATGCCTTCTTAACAAATGAATCTTTAAGGGCAACTGTACGGTTAAATACAAGATTATCGTTTGTTGAATCACTGTCAACACAGAAATAACCTTGGCGCATAAATTGGAAGGTGTCGCCAACATTAACATTTGCATAAGCTTTATCAATCTTACAGCCGTTAAGAACAGTTAAAGATTCAGGGTTAAGATTGTCAGCAAAAGAAGATACACCTTCTTCATCACTGGGGTTCGGAACATTGAAAAGGCGTTCATAAAGGCGAACTTCACAGTCAATAGCTGAATGTGCGCTAACCCAATGCAATGTACCTTTAACCTTTCTGCCGTCGGGTGTTTCACCGCCAAAGCTTTCAGGGTCATAGGTGCAGTGAACAACAGTAATATTGCCATCTTCATCAGTTTCGTGTGAGGCATATTTAACATAATATGCGCTCTTTAAACGAACTTCTTTTTGGGGGCAAAGACGGAAATATTTGCCGGGTGGGTCTAACATAAAGTCGTCTTGTTCGATATAAAGTTCTTTTGAAAATTCAACAGTTGTTTTGCCAAGTTCGGGCTTATTGGGGTTAATATCAACCTCAATATTTTCAACCTTATCTTCGGGGTAGTTATCAATAACAATTTTAAGCGGACGAAGAACTGTCATAGCGCGGTCGGCGTTTTCGTTAAGATAATCACGAACGCAAGATTCTAAAAGGGCATAATCAATAACGCTATATGCTTTAGAAACACCAATTTTGTCAACAAATGCGCGAACTGCTTCAGCAGGGTAACCACGGCGACGCATACCACAAATTGTTGCCATACGTGGGTCATCCCAACCGCTAACCAAACCGTCATTAACAAGTTTTAAGCACTTACGTTTACTTGTTAAAGTGTAATTTACATTCATTCTTGCAAATTCAATTTGACGGGGTGGGGTAGGAATATCCAAAACTTGTAAAAACCAGTTATAAAGTGGTCTATGGTTTTCAAATTCAAGTGAGCAAAGCGAGTGTGTAACACCTTCTTTAGCATCGCTTAACGGGTGTGCAAAGTCATACATGGGGTAAACACACCACTTATCGCCTGTGCGGTGGTGGGTTGCCTTCATAATGCGGTAAATAATTGGGTCACGCATATTGATATTTGATGAAGCCATATCGATTTTAGCGCGAAGCACCATTGCGCCGTTTTCAAATTCACCGGCAGTCATTCTTGCAAATAAATCCTTAGTTTCTTCAATTGGGCGGTCACGATAGGGCGAATTAACACCTGCCTCGGTTAAAGTGCCACGCATTTCTTTTATTTGTTCGGGTGTGGATTCATCAATATAAGCCAAGCCCTTGTCAATAAGTTTTAATGCACATTCGTAAATATAATCAAAATAGTCACTTGCAAAGTAAACATTATCCCATTCAAAACCAAGCCATTTAATGTCTTCCTTAATGGCATCAACGTATTCAACATCTTCTTTGGTTGGGTTAGTGTCATCAAGGCGCAAATTGCATTTGCCGTTATATTTTTCGGCAGTTGCAAAGTCAATGCAAATAGCTTTGGCATGACCAATGTGAAGATAACCATTAGGTTCAGGCGGGAAACGGGTTTGCACCTTTTCGTAAACGCCTTCGGCTAAATCTTCGTCAATAAAATCGTGTATAAAGTTTGAAGGTTTATTTTCAATTTCGTTTAAAATGATTTCTTCCATAATTAACCTCTTAAAACATTGTCAATTCGTTCAATAACTGCATCCTGACCGAGCACCTGCATAATGCTGCAAAGGTCGGGTGTGTTGCGGCGACCGGTAATTGCGATACGCAAAATAGTTGACAAATCACCCGCACTGCCTTTAAATGCATCAGGGTTTTGCTTATATTCTTTGGTTTCAGCCGCAAAACCAAGTGTTGGGGCAATTGCCTTAATTTTATTAAACCATTCTTGCTTGTCGTCAGCCGCATTGTATACCGATTTATATTCATTAAGGAATGCAAAAGCATCTTCTTTTGTAATATTTTCGGGCAATTCAAAGCAGGGAACATAAAGTTCACCGAACATATATGAGAAATAGTCCTTAACTTCGTTCCATTTTGCAATGTCCTTACGGGGTTTGGGTACATCACGGTCAATTGCAAAAACTGATTTTGAGTATTCAGGGTTTTTCACTAAAATTTCATAGAATTCTTTATCAAATTCCTCTGCCCAAGCAGTAACATAGTCATAAACTTGTTCGCTATTTAAAAGGCAAATGCGGTTTTTAGAAACGTCAAGCAATTTAACTTCGTCAAACAAAGCACCCGAAACGCTCATTTTCTTTAAATTAAACTTAAAGTCTTTATAAGAAGCGGTTGGATTACAACGGCGCCAGTCTTCAAAGTCAGATGCCGCAATTGTCATTAAATATTCAATAACATTTTCACTCGGAAAGCCCTGCTCAGCAAAGAAGTGTACTGCAGCTTCGGGGTCTTTGCGCTTTGAAATTTTTCGTTTTGCGCCATTGTCCAACTTCATAATAGGTGAAATATGGGCAAATTTAGGCAATTTAAAGCCCAAAAGCTTAAATAACTGAATATGCTTTGGTACAGATGAAATCCATTCATCACCACGCATAACATGTGTGGTGTGCATTAAATGGTCATCAATTGCGTGTGCAAAGTGGTAGGTGGGAATGCCGTCAGACTTTAAAAGAACAAAATCTTCATCATTTTCAGGCATTTCAATTTTACCCTTAATGCCGTCTTCAAAAACAACCTTGTTTTCTTCATTGCCGGGTGATTTAAGGCGAATAACAAAGGGTTTGCCTTCATCAATTAAAGCTTTTGCTTCTTTATAACTAATGTTGCGGTGTTTTGCCCATTCGCCGTGGTAACCTGTGCGGATTTTTTGGCTTTCTTGAATTTCACGCACGGCTTCTAATTCTTCGGCGGTGCAAAAGCAGGGGTAAGCATAACCCTTAATAATTAAATCCTTAACATAGGTTTGGTAAATTTCAGCCCTTTGGCTTTGTTGATAGGGGCCGTAATCACCCCTTTGGTTAGTTCCACTGAAAAAACCTTCATCAATGGTAATGCCAAAACGGTTAAGCCCGTCAATAATATTTTCAATACCGCCTTCAATTTCACGCTTTTTATCGGTATCTTCAATACGGGTGAAGAACACACCACCTGAAGATGTTGCGGTAATGCGGTTAACAAGGGCTGCAAAAAGTGTGCCCAAATGCAAATAACCCGTGGGACTTGGTGCCACACGAACAACCCGTGCACCCTCAGGTAAATTGCGGGCGGGGTAAAGGTTTTCATAATATTCGGGTGTTTTGTCGATATTCGGCAAAAGTAGGTTTGCAAGTGCAATATTGTCTGTCATAAAAAACTCCTAAATTTCAAAAAACAAAGGGTACTGTAAAAATACCCTTTGTATCAATATAAAAATTATTTTGCAAGAAGCTTGTTAAGCTCGTTCATAAATGTGTTAATATCTTTAAATTGACGATAAACCGAAGCAAAACGAACATAGGCAACTTCGTCAATGCCTTTAAGTTTTTCCATAACAAGTTCGCCAATTTTTTCACTGCTAACTTCACGGTCAAGTGAATTTTGAATGATAACTTCAATTTCATCAATCATATTGTCAAGTGTGTCAATTGATACCGGGCGCTTTTCACACGCACGTAAAAGACCTGTCATAAGCTTATCACGGTTAAATGATTCGCGTGACTTGTCCTTTTTAATAACGATAATTGGAAGACTTTCTACAATTTCATAGGTGGTAAAACGTTTAGTGCATTGTAAGCATTCACGCCTGCGGCGAATGCGTTGACCCTCGTCTGTTGGGCGTGAGTCGATAACTTTACTTTCTTCATAACTGCAAAACGGACATTTCATAAGATATTACCCCTTATTTTAAAAATTATCCAAATTTTACTTGTATTATACTATATATAGTGGTAAAATACAAGCATAAATTTATTTTTTAGGAGAGGTTTTATGCCATTTTTACAGTTAGAAAAGCCAATTTCTGGCGATACAGTTGCAATTATGCACACCACAATGGGTGACATTAAGATTAAGCTTTTTAAAGATGAAACACCAAAAACCTTTGAAAACTTTACAACCCACGCTAAAAACGGGTATTATAACGGTATTATTTTTCACCGTGTAATTAAAGATTTTATGATTCAAGGCGGCGACCCAATGGGCACCGGTATGGGTGGTGAATCTATTTGGGGCAGAAGTTTTGAAGATGAATTTACCCCTAACCTTCACAACATTCGCGGTGCACTTTCAATGGCAAATGCGGGCCCAAATACTAACGGCAGTCAGTTCTTTATTGTTCAAGCTGACACCTGCCCACAAAATATGTTAGACCAAATGAAAGATTTGCCAGACCATTTCCCGGAAGACTGTGCAAAAGCTTATGCTGAAATGGGTGGCACACCTTGGCTTGATTTCCGTCATAGCGTTTTTGGCCAGGTTTATGAGGGTATGGATGTTGTTGACAAAATTGCCAACACAAAGGTTGGTTATGGCGACAAACCCATGTTTGATATTGCTATCGAATCAATCGAAATAGTTGAAATTTAATTTTTAAGAATAAAACACTCCTTTTGTCCTAAAAATAACGGATAAAAGGAGTGTTTTTATGCAACCCACAAAAAAGACATATCAAAAAATGACACAAAAGGCGTCGCCGCCATCACCAAAACTTAAAGACTGCACATTGGCGTTTTTGGTTGGTGGTTTTATTTGTATGACGGGGCAATTGTTGTTTACACTTTATGAAGCTTGCGGCTTTAATACTGATGAAGTAAAAATGCTTGTGCCTTCAACGCTAATTACAATAGCAGCAATTTTAACCGGTCTTGGTTGGTTTGACCCCATTGCAAAATTTGCAGGGGCGGGGACTTTGGTTCCAATAACCGGTTTTTCAAATGCTGTGGTTGCACCTGCAATTGAATTTAAAAGTGAAGGGTTCGTGCTTGGCGTAGGCGCTAAAATGTTCACAATAGCAGGCCCTGTGATTTTATACGGCACAGTGGCAAGTGTTGTTTACGGACTAATTTATTGGATTGTTACTAAATTATAAATAAAACCACCGGTTTTCCGGTGGTTTTATTTTATGCTATATAAGCAATATCTTTTCTGCCAATTTAATTTCTTTTTCCTCAGGCAAAAGTGTCGGTAAAGTGTTTACCATTTCAAGTGCCGTATATTTTGAACCGGCATAATTATGATATGGTAATACTTTTATGCCCACAATATTTTTAAAATCCTTTAAAAATTCTTTAATTTTGGGGATTTGATCAGAGTTATATTGTGGAACAAAGGGAATTCTAATTTCTATTTTTTTACCTAAATCATCAAGATATTTTAAATTTTCTAAAATTATTTTATTACTTTGTCCGGTGCACTTAATATGTGCACCTTCATCAATAGCTTTAATATCATAAAGAAACATATCAGTAAAAGGAATTACCCTGTCTAATACTTCTTTAGAAACAAAACCACAGGTATCAACCGCTGTATTAATGCCCAATTTTTTAAGTTCTTTCAAAAATTCTACACAAAAATCCGGTTGGGAAAGGCATTCACCACCCGAAAGTGTAACGCCTCCACCCGAAGTTTCGTAAAATTCCTTATCTTCAAGAACAAGTGGCAGTAACTCTTCTACTGTGATTTCTCTGCCATAAAATTTAATCGCATCACCAAGGCACACCTTTTCGCATTTGCCGCAACCTATGCATAAGTTTCTTTCAAAAACGTGACCTTCGTTTGTAATTTTTTGTGCACCGGAAGGGCAGACAGAAACGCATTCGCCGCAACCTATGCATTTATTTGAATAGTATGCTATTTGCGGTTTAAAACTAATGCTCTCAGGATTATGACACCAAACACATTTTAAAGGACATCCCTTAAAAAATACTGTTGTTCTTATTCCGTCACCATCATGTACCGCAAAGCGCTTTATATCGGAAATAATTGCCTTCATTGTATATTCTCCGTCCATTAAAAACAATTACATAACATTTTCAGACTGTAATATAAATTCATCTTGTTGCGCCTTATTCAAATCAACAAAACGGACATTCCAACCGCAAAGACGAATTTGAAGGTTGAGATATTTTTCGGGTTCTTTTTGAGCATTGTGAAGCATTTCGGGGCTTAATATGTTAAAGTGAACTGAAAATCCACCTTTTTGCATAAAGGTTGTAAGCAATCCCTTAAATGCTTTATGTCCATCTTCACCTTTAACAGCCGAACAATGTAAAACAACATCTGCCACATAACCGTCGGAACATTCTTCAGCATCAAGTTTTAAAACAGAGTTTAAATATGCGGTCACGCCATTCTTATCTTGACCCAATGAAGCGGTAAGATTTTTTGATAAAGAATCACCAGAAAATCTGCCATCAGGTGTAGCGGGTGTTTTTTCGCCCATCATATGACGCTCATCAACTGAAAACATACCGCATCTGAACACACCGCCGCGTCCGTTCTTTCGGCCATTAATAAGACTTGAAAAACGATTATATATGTCAACTGCTAATTTGTCTGCCTCATCTGCGTTGTTACCAAATTTGGAATATTTCTTTTTGATTAACAAACGAAGTTTTTCATTTCCTTGCCAATTAGCATCTAAAATGGTTCGCAATTCTTCAAGACTTTTTATCTTTTCTTCAAATACAACATTCTTTACAGCAACAATACTATCTACTAATGTGGCTAAACCCACACCTACAATAGAGGTGTTGTTATATTTAGCGCCACCAGCATATAAATCAATTCCGGATTCTCGGCTGTTTTTAAATGTCGGTGACATAAACATTGAAGGACAAATTTGTTCATAATGCTGTTCAAAGAACGCAATTTCATCCATACATGCCGTTGTGTAATTTTCTAAATGTTGTAATACCTCACAATAAAAATCGTCAAAAGTATTATAAACTTTTGCTTGTTTAATGGTAATTTCGATCGATTTTACAAGGTTAACCATTCCACCACAAGTACAAGGAATTTCAGTACCTTCTGCTGCAGCTTCATAACAACCATAAATAATTACCTTTTTAGCGTCTTCATGCGAAACGCCGATTTTTTCCAATGACCTTGAAATTAATTCCGTATTCATAAAAACAAAACTGTTTTTACCTTCTCTTATCATGTCAAGAATTAAGTCTAAGACATCCTGGTTAATGTTTTCGTGATACATTACATGCATTTTAGGGTCGTATATATCAAGTTCGCGATAAATGTCTAATATAAATCGGGTAAATTCGTTAGTAGCGTCTTTTCCGTTTTCGTCAAGGCCGCAAATATAAAAAGGTACATTTGCGCCAACCTTCATACTGCTTATGTTCCAGAAGAAATACTTTACAATTTCTGCCAGTTGATCTTTTGTAAATCTACCGCTTTCTAAATCGCTTTTGTAAAACGGATAAAGCATCCTGTCAATACCGCCTAACGAGCGTATAAACACCATATCAACTTTTGTTTGTAAAGTGTAAAACAAAAGTATTAATTGCATGGCTTCTGCCATCGTTTCGGGCGCAGATACTGCAAGTTTGCGAAGATTTGCTGCAATAAATTCGGTCTTTTTGGTATTATATCCATCAGCCATTTCTGCAAATCTGTAAAATAGATCTATGATAGCGTTATATACAGTTATGCGTTCGTCATAATATGCTTGTTTATCGGTATTTTTTTCTTTGTAAAATTCTAAATCCGCAATTATTCCGGTAATGCCATTATCCAATATATACTGCCAATCGGGCGCTATATGACCAAAATCTGTGTTAGCGTTAAATGGGTTGTATTTGTCATATTCTGTCTTTTTGAAGCCACTGTTACAAACAATTTGTGTTTTTATTTGACAAAACAAATCTTCCATAATATCGCTTCGGTTTATACGACACCCAAAAATGTCTTCAGGAACAAAATCAATCGCACCCTCTTTTAAAACAAAAGCTATTGCCTCGGACTTTGCCTTTGAAAATGATTTGTCTTTATATTTATCAAACACTTCTTGAACTGCAGTTTTTAATTGTTCGTCGGTTAATCCGTTTCTAAAATTATCCCCAAGACCAATTTGCATAATAGTGTCTTTACAGTTATCAAAAGTATTCCACATATTATCGCCTTCTTTCGCTATTATTATACTAAAATATTAATGTATGTAAATCAATAAAACACTCAATTATTACTTTTCGAACATAAAAGTGTTGCATTCTATAATAAATTATGCTAAAATTATTACGGGTGTTAAAAATGAAGATTACAGATTTAGAATTAAATATTAACTTAATATTAAGTGTTCAAAAAGGTAAAATTCCGCCATCAACCCCTAAATGCGCCAAACGTCACAGCGATTGCTTTGTTTATGTACTGTCTGGTGAGGCGGAATACATTTTTAATAATAAACCTATTTTGGCTCAAGCAGGTAATATTATTTATTTGGCTCATAATAGCTCATATTCGATAAATGTAACTGATGACAACTATACATTTATTTATATGGATTTCATTTTTGAAAATGATAAAAATATAATTTTCGAAAATGAAATTTACAAATCAAAAGGTGTTCTGCTACTTGAAAAAAACTTTGAAAAATTGCATCATTTTTGGTGTTTTGGAAACTATTCGGATAAAATTTATTGCAAATCTTTAATTTATAACATTTATTCAGAAATTGCAAAATCTTCTGTTTCACAATATGTTGCAAAAGACCGCCGAAATCAAATTGAAAACATTGCGGAATATATATCTGATAATTTGGCGGACAATACTTTAAATATATCGCAACTTAGTAAAATGTGTAATATAAGCGAAGTGCATTTTCGCAGGATTTTTTCATCTATTTATCACATTTCTCCTATAAAATTCATAACCACTGTACGAATAAAAAAAGCAAAAGAATTATTGGCAACAGAAACTTATAATATCTCTGAAATTGCCGAAATGTGTGGTTTTCAAAATCATTATTACTTTTCGAAAATATTTAAATCCGAAACAAAAATGACACCGGCCGAGTTTAGAAAACACTATAAAGTTACTTAAAAACATCTTAATATCTAAATAAAAAAGCTTGACCGAATTGGTCAAGCTTTTTGCTTTTTATATGCCAATAGGTTTATCGGTGTACAGTTCTTCTTTGTAAGTGATGTCGTCGGTAATACCAAGTGCAGATGTAATATGAGCAATAACTTCATTTGCAAAAATTTCTGTACCAATTGTTGTATAAAAGTGCACAGGATCCGAATGTGCTTCTTCGGGAAGCGTTGTAGAAACAGAATATAAATCGTTAACTTCGAATCCATATTTTTTAACCACATCAACGGCGGCTTTGTTATATAATTCAATTTCTTCGTTATATCGCTTGAAGTTTGTGCCCATTTTATCTGACATTACGGAAGTGGAAGTTGCGAAAATAACCTTCGCTTCGGGAGAAATTTTCTTGATGCGCGCGCAAATACGGTCAATATAATAGGCATATATTTCAATCGGTGTGTGTGGTTCTTCTTCAAACATACGAAGACAATCCCAAAGACCGGCGTTCCAATGGATCACATCAACTTTTCCGTCAGGCACAAGATTTTTATATTCATGAATATAACGCAATACATAAGATGCAAAACGACAATTTTCTTCGGGAAAATAAACAGCAGCAATAGATTCTAAGGACTTTTTAACTGCTTTGTCATAGCCCATTCGTATTGAATCACCAACTAATAATATGTTTTTCATAATAATTCCTCCTTATAAATAGCTCTAGCGCCGCCAATAAATTTTGGGCGGGTGCGAGCCGCCAAAACTGTTGCATTACCAATAATATTGTTTTTAAGTCGTAAGGGTACAGCAACCCTTTTTAAATGCATGCCAATTAATGTGAAACCAATATCAAGCCCTGCATCTGCTTTGATTTCTTCTACAACAATTGGTTCTTCAAAAGAAGAATAAGCTTTTGCCGCTAAAGAACCGCCCGCCTTTGGTTGCGGCACAACATTAACAGTTTCAGCAAAGGGAAGTGCCTTGCGTTCGGTCACAACGGCACGATTAAGATGTTCACAACATTGAACGGCAAGAAAAATGCCTTTTTCTTTTGTAAAATCATAAAGTGCGGTGAAAATTTCATCGGCGGTGTTTGGGCTAGAGTTAGTGCCTATTTTTGACCCAACAACTTCGCTTGTAGAACAACCGATAATTACGATATTTCCTTTTTTAAGTTTTGCGGTTTCGCAAAGTTCGGCAATAGCCGATTTTGTTTGTTCGTAAATAGATATATTCAAAACTTTCACCTCTTTTTTCATTATAACACACTATAATGCCCATGTAAATAATTTGATTTTTTAATTTTTTCATATTATAATGAATTAAAAGTGGGTGTTAATGTGTACAAAACCGTTAATGATTATTATAAAGAAAAATTTGGGTGTAAAGTTTATAAATTGTCGATAGACTGCGGTTTTACATGCCCCAACCGTGACGGAACCGTTGGGGTTGGCGGTTGTATTTTTTGTTCAAACCTTGGTGGCGGTGAATTTGCCGAAAGTGGCAAAGATATAGCCAAACAGCTTGAAGGTGCGAAAAACAGGGTAGAAAGCAAAATTAAAAATGGCAAATATATTGCATATCTTCAGTCATTTTCAAACACTTATGCACCAATTGATAACTTGAAAAAAATTTATTATGAAGCAATAAAACCCGACTATATTGTTGGCATTAACATTGGTACACGCCCCGACTGTTTACCTGATGAAACAATTGAACTTTTAAAAGAAATTAACGAAATCAAACCCGTAACGGTTGAATTGGGGCTTCAAACCGCCGATGACGATGTTGCAAGCTATATAAACCGTGGTTATAAAAGCGAAGTTTATGAAAAAGCGGTTTTTCGACTTAAAAATGCAGGAATTAATGTTGTAACCCACATAATTATAGGTTTGCCAAACGACGACCCTGTTTTAACAACAAAATTTGCAGTTTTGTGCGGTACAAACGGGGTTAAATTTCATTTATTACACATTCTTAAAAACACCCGTTTGGCAAATGAATTTGAAAAGGGTAATATTAAACCGCTTGAATTGGAAAAATATGCAAAAATTTTAAAAAATTGTATCAATGTTTTACCACAAAATATTGTTGTGCATCGCATAACGGGAGATGGCGCTAAAAAAGACCTGATTGCACCGCTTTGGTCGGCCGATAAAAAGAAAACGCTTAACTTTTTAAATAAATTTTTACAAAATTAAAAAGCTTGACTAAAACAGTCAAGCTTTTTTGCTAATTATTTTTTAAATTTGATATACAAAATTACACCAACAGCGCCAATTGCCAAAACTGCAAGAACAATAATAACAATTAACAAGGGTGAAACAGGTGATTTTTCTTTAACATTTAAGTCGGTGTTTTCAATGTTTTCGTCAGCAGTTTTTTCGGCAACAACATAGGTACTGAAATGCTTTAATGTTGCGCTTACTTTGCGGGTGACAGCATCAACAGTTGCTTCAAGTTCTTCATACTGACCATCATCCGAAACATAATAAACAGTAACCTTTGAAGCGTCA
>JAZKYB010000214.1:0-33134 GCA_045611905.1 Acutalibacteraceae bacterium
TGCCAAAGCCATTTACCCCAAAATGTATCACGAAGCGGCGCAATACCGGGAATAATAAGACCAACATTATTATTTGCGCGTTCCAAAAAGAATTTTGCGGCTTCTTTGTCAAAGTGACAACCGCCAAGCTCGAACCAACCAAAAAGTGATGTACCGCCCATTGGGCACATAACTATTCGGTTTTTAATTTCAACATTTCCTATTTTCCAAGGGGTAAAAAGGGGCTCAAATTTTTTATCCATAAATGCACATCCTTTTAAAAAGTTTTATTTTAATAACAATTATATTGTAATATATAATTGTTAAAAATGCAACAAGCGATATTTGCAAAAAATAAAAGCACATCAAAAATGATGTGCTTTCTAATTGGTGGAGCTAAGGGGATTTTGTCCCGGCGCTCCCGCGCCTATCGCCTCGCTTGCGCTCGTTGCCGCGCCTACCCAACAGTCCACTGGACTGTTGGGCTTAACGGCTTGTTCGAATCCCCTTATTTTTTATTAAAAACAAAAAACCAACCATAAAGGTCGGTTTTTCGTTTCTGGTGGAGCTAAGGGGATTCGAACCCCTGACCCCCACACTGCCAGTGTGGTGCGCTACCAACTGCGCTATAACCCCAAAAATTTATGTGAATTTATCTTAACATAAAAACCTTTTAAATTCAAGTGCGAATTTAAAAATCGGCTTGACAATGGTGAAAAATCGGTTATAATAATTTTGTTATTAAATTTTGGGGAATTGTGTAACGGTAGCACGACAGACTCTGACTCTGTTTGTTGGGGTTCGAATCCCTATTCCCCAGCCAAAAAGCACTAACAAAAGTTAGTGCTTTTATTTTTTGCAAAAGTCATATTTAGGGATTCGAACAAGGGCGGTTTTTATTTTCAAAAAAGACAAAATTTGCATTTAATTCAACTTTAAGCAAAATTTTCGGTGTGAATTTTACAGGGCATATAATGTAATATTATATATAATACTTGAAATTAGTTGGTATAAATGCTATACTTTATGGTGAATAATTGTGTAATACAAGTAATTACGGGAGAAGATTTTATGCAAAAGTATGATTATGTTATTGTTGGTGGCGGACTTTTTGCGGGCACTTTCGCTCATGCGGCAGTAAAGCAGGGTAAAAAGTGCCTTGTAATTGAAAAAAGAAATCACTTAGGCGGCAATATTTATTGCGAAAATATTGAAGGCATAAATGTTCATAAATACGGTGCACACATTTTTCATACAAGCAACCGTGCTGTGTGGGATTTTGTGAATTCTTTGGTGGAATTTAACCGTTATACCAATTCTCCCATTGCGAATTATAAAGGCGAAATTTACAATATGCCGTTTAATATGAATACCTTTTCAAAAATGTGGGCTGATGTCACAACTCCGGCCGAGGCAAAATTAAAAATCGCCGAACAAACGGCCAAAATTAAAGGCGAGCCACAAAACCTTGAAGAACAGGCAATAAGCTTGGTTGGTGAAGATATTTATAAAAAGCTTGTTAAGGGATATACCGAAAAGCAATGGGGAAGAGATTGTAAAGAACTTCCTGCATTTATAATAAAACGCTTGCCTGTAAGATACACTTATGACAACAACTATTTTAATGACCTTTATCAAGGTATTCCAATAGGTGGATATAATCTTCTTATAAATGCCCTTTTTGAAGGTTGCGATGTTGAACTTAACACCGATTATAACGAAAATCGCGAAAAATATAATGCCATGGGTGAAAAAATTCTTTACACCGGCACACTTGATTCTTTCTTTGATTATAAGTTTGGAAAACTTGAATACAGAAGTCTTAAGTTTGAGTCGGAAATTTTAAACGAAGAAAATCATCAAGGCGTTGCGGTGGTTAATTATACCGACAGGGAAACACCTTACACCCGTGTTATTGAGCATAAACATTTTGAATACGGCACACAAGAAAAAACAGTTATCACCCGTGAATATCCTGCTGACTGGCAAGAAGGAATGGAACCGTATTATCCCGTAAACGACGAAAAAAATCAATTAGTTTATAAAAAATATGCCGAACTTGCAAAACAACAAAGCAATGTAATTTTCGGCGGCAGACTTGCCGAATATAAATATTACGATATGGACAAGGTTATAGCACCGGCCTTTTCACTTATTGAAAAGGAACTTTAAAAGGAGAATTAAAATGCCAAAAGAAAATGTAAAAATTAGCGTAATAATGCCTGTGTATAAGGTTGAAGCTTATGTAGGCAAGGCAATTGAAAGTATTCAGGCACAAACCCTTTGCGAGTGGGAACTTTTTGCTGTTGATGACGGCTCGCCCGATAACAGCGGTGCAATTTGTGAAGAATATGCTAAAAATGATTCTCGTATTAAAGTTATTCACCAAGAAAATGCAGGGGCACCGGCAGCCCGAAATGTTGCCATTGATTTAGCGGTTGGCGAATATATGTATTTTATGGATTCTGACGACTGGGCAGAACCAACAATGCTTGAAGATATGTATAATATAGCCCAACAAAATGACCGTCAACTTGTTGTGGCAGGATATTATATTGACACTTACTATACCGACGAAGAAAAGTTTACTCAAGAACAGGTTGTACCTTCGGTTATTTATAAAACTCAAAAAGAATTTAGAGAAAACGCACACAAGCTTTTTGATAAAAACCTTCTTTACACCCCTTGGAACAAGCTTTTCTCTTCGGAATATATTAAAAACAATAAGCTTTATTTCCCAAACACTTTTTGGGATGACTTCCCCTTTAATTTAAGTGTTGTAAGAGATATTGAAAGGGTTGGGGTTACCGACAACAAGTATTATCACTTTATAAGAAAGCGTGCCGAAAGCGAAACCGCACGTTACAGAAGTGATATGTTTGACAAGCGTGAAGAAGAAAACGGTTGGATGCGTGACCTTTATGCACATTGGGGCATTATGAACGCTGAAATTGATGAATTTATTTCAAGAAGATATATTGAAAGAATTATCGGTTGCGTTGAAAATGTTACCAACAAAAATTGTGACCTTTCAACCAGTGAAAAGAAAGCACAAATTAAAAAGATGATATGCTCAGGGACAGCACAAGATGCGGTTAGAAGCGCAAAACCGGGTTCGCTTTATATGAAGGTTCTTCTTTTGCCGATAAAATGGAAAAGCGTTTGGCTTATGCATTTAATGAGCTGTGTTATTTCTAAGGTAAAATCATCAAACACCAAGCTCTTTGCAAAATTAAAGGCAGGAAGATAAAATGAACAAAGCACCATTTTTTAGCGTTATTATGCCGGTATATAATGTGGAAAATTGTCTTGAAGCGGCGGTAAACAGTGTTTTATCGCAGTCGTTTTCAAATTTCGAACTTATTTTGGTGGACGACTGTTCGCCTGATAAAAGCGGTGAAATTTGTGACAAGCTTAAAGAAAAGGACGATAGAATAAAGGTAATTCATAAACCAAAAAACGAAGGACTTTCATATGCTAGAAACACCGGTATACAAAACAGTTGTGGCGTTTATATTTCGTTTATGGATTCGGACGATATAATAGAAAAAGAAACCTTACAAATTCTTTACAATTATATATGCGAAAGTAATGCAGACATTTATGCTTTTGGGCTTGTGCAAGATTATGTGGATAAAAACGGCGTTATTCAAAAAAGCGATGATTTGGGGTTAAAGCCCTGTGTTGCAAATACTTCAAAGGATATAGCTCAGCTTGCAATAGAATTAGATATTCAACGCAATTTTGCCTATGCTTGCAGTAAAATTTATAAGGCAGACTTTATCAAAGAAAACGGCTTTTTGTTTGAAGATGTGCGCCTTGTGGAAGATTTTGTTTTCAACATAGCAGTATTTCCAAAAGCCAAAAAGGTTGTAGTGGTTGAAGATATACTCTATCATTACATTAAGCCACCGCACACAACACTTGGCTCGGCATACAACCCAAAGTTTTATGAAATTTGTTGTATGCGTTATGACAAGGAATATGAACTTCTTAAAAATTGTGGCGTAGAAGATGAAAAATATTATCAGGCCATTAAAAACATTCATATTAAGCATATTTTATCTGTTTTTGTTAAAGATTTAAGCCCGTCGGCAAAGCTTGATGACAAGCAAAGAAGATTGCATATAAAAGAAATTTTAAACGATGAAAAAACAATCGAAATTTTAAAGAACAGCCATTGCAATTCAAAAGCAATAAAGGTGCTTGAATTTGTGTTTAAACACAAAATGGTTATTCTTTCGGCAGTTTTAGCAAAGGTTTATTTTAAAATTCAAAAATCTCGAAATAAATAAATTATTATAGTTAAAAGAGGTGGGAATATGAAAAAGATATTGGTTTACGGAATATCGGGTGGTCCCGGTGGAGTTGAAACCGTTGTTCATAACATTATTGTAAATTCAAACAATGAAGAAATAAGTTTTGATATACTCACCTTTTTTGATAATATCGAATATGCAAAAGAATATAAAGAACTTGGGGTTAATGTTTATAAAATAACTGCACGAAGTGAAAACCCCGTTAAAAACAAGCAAGAACTTAAAGGTTTTTTAAAAGAAAACGCAAAAAATTATGATGCAGTATGGTGTAATCTTGCCGAACTTATAAATATTGATATTTTAAAAGTGGCAAAAAAATATGGCATAAAAAAAAGGATAATACATTCGCACAGTGTGGCAAGTACACGCAACAAAATTCTCACCTTGCTTCACCGTGTAAATAAACTTTTTATTGGCAAAATAGCAACCGATTTTTGGGCTTGTTCATTGCCTGCGGGCAAATGGTTTTTCGGTGAAAAAATTTTAAAGTCTAAAAATTTTAATGTTATAAGAAATGCCGTTTATCCCGAAAAGAATTTATTTGATAACGATGTACGCCTGTCTTCAAGGGCCGAACTTGGCATAAATGATGAATTTGTGGTTGGCCATGTGGGACGCCTTTCTATTGGCGAAAAGAACACCTTGTTTTTGCTTGAAATATTTAAAGAAATTTTAAATTTAAACCCAAAGGCAAAATTGCTTTTAGTGGGGGACGGCAATGATAAACAAGAGGTGGAAAAAGAAATTGACCGCCTTGATATAAAAAATTCGGTTATTATGACAGGGCACCGAAACGATGTTAACCGCCTTATGAATGCAATGGATGTTTTTGTGTTGCCTTCAAAAATGGAAGGGCTTGGCATAGTGCTTATTGAAGCGCAGGCCTGTGGATTACCCTGTTTTACATCTGCTGATGTTGTGCCAAACGAGGTTAAAATAACCGATATTTTACAGTTTATCAGTCTGAACGACACGGCAAAGCATTGGGCAAATGAAATTATTTGCTTTAAATGTGATGAGCGTTGTTCGAAAACCGACGAAATTATAAAAGCAGGATATAGTATTAAAGAGGAATCGAAAAGGGTTTTAGAATTGTTGGTGAATTAAATGGGAATAGTTAGCAAAGCTAAAAATATAACTGATGTTGTGTTAAACAAGCATAATTTTGCACTTGTTTACATTTCGTTTTTATTGCTTAGAAGTGTCTTCTTTTTGCAGGTTTATGTGGATGCAATATGTAAACTTTGTCTTTTTTGGGGCGCATTAATTGTTGTTTGTGATTTGTTTAAATATAAATTAAACTTTTTCAAAACTGCAAATTCGTTTTTGCCGTTATTGTTGTGCGTGTCTTATGTTGTAAGTGTTGCCCTTAATTTTGATTATTCGTTATATGGTGGAATTAAAAATTTAATGTACATAGGCATTTATTTTTATGTGCTGCTTAATATACGAAGCGAAGAAAGCAAAGAAGATTTTTATAAATTTATAAAAAGAAACAATGATGTTTTCATTGTTATAAATATGCTTATCGGCATTGCCTCTATAATCACCTTTTTGTTTTCTATAAAAACCATTTACACCGTCGGAACTGACGCTTATAAAGTTGGCTTTTGGTTTAACCGACTAAACGGTGTAAGCAATTCTAATATGGAAACCATATTGGGCTTTATATCGGTTGCTGTTACAATTATTAACTGGTATCTTCTTAAAGGGAAACCAAGTAAAATTAAAATTTTATATATATCAAATGTAATTGTTCAGGTTATTTATTATTCGCTTGCAGGTTCTCGTGCTGCCACAATTTGTTATTTCGTGTTTGCGGCTATTGTCATTTTGTTTTGGGTTTTCCCTGTTGTTATGGCAAAGGTTAAAACCCTTAAAGCTGTGGCGTGCGTTGTCCTTTGCGTTGCTGTATTGGTGGCCGGCGAAATTGGTGTAGTAAAAGCAACCCAATTTGTTATGAAAAATTCTGCTGTTGCGATTACAAAGTTAAGTCAGTTAAGTGATGATAAAACTAAAGGTGACGGCAGTGATATAGAAGACGGCGAAGAAGATGAAGAAATTGATTTTGACCGTATAGAAGATTTTGAAAATGGTGATGTAACCAATAATCGTGCAGGTATGTGGTCGGCTGCATTTAAAATGATTAAGCAATACCCCGTATTTGGCATGGCATATTCATTGCAATTAGATGATGAAGGTAATATAAACCCAAAAATCGACGCTTCGGTGTTTAGTGAAAGTGAAATATCTGCCTTAAAAGCAGCAGGGTTTTATTTCCACAGCGGTTATGTGCAAATGATTTTGTGCGGCGGCTTGGTGTTCTTTGCAATCTTTTTGCTGTTTACCATAAAAATTGCATTTGGTTTTATAAAATATTTATTCAGTCGTGGCAACTTTAATTCTAAAGGTTATCCAATAGTGGTTGTGTTGGTTGCACTTATTGCAGCTTTGCTTGTTGATAATTTTGTAGAAGTGCATATAATGTTCAGCGGTCAGGATGCGGCTGCAGCTGCTTTGTGGTATGTAATTGGTTGCGGTTTGTTTATAATTGACGGCAAAAATAAAACAGAGGTTAATGGGAATGAAGAAAAAATATGATTTTTTAATTATGTATGAAGTTACCACAAGAGAAATGGAAAGCATAATTCTTCTTGGTAACGAACTCAAAAGCAGAGGATATACTGTTGATTATTTCAGTTTCGAGCACTGCAATTTGAAAAAATATCTTCAAAATAAGAAAATAATTAAAAAATATCACAATAATGTTGAAGTTGTTCTTATGCCATCGCTCTATCACGATAAAGAAGTGTATTATCTTGTTAATTATGTGTGCGGCAACTGCAAAAACATAGTTAATTTGCGTTGGGAACAAACCTTTAATTATCAAAACGAAAAAAATTATGACAGTTATCACTATCCCCATGGCGATGCTAAAAAGGCATATCATTTGTGTTGGGGCGAAAACAGTTATAACTGTATGCAAGAAGCAGGTGTGGATAAATCAAAGCTTCTTCTTTGCGGACCTGTTCATTTAGACTTTTTGCGACCACAGTTTAAAGATTATTATTACAGCCGTGAGGAATTATTTAAGCGTTATGATATTCCCACCGATAAAAAGTGTGTGCTTTTTATTTCTTCATTTGCTATCGCCACAAGAACAAATCGACAGGTAAAACTTGAAGAAGAAAGCGCCGGTCAAGCATTGTTTGGCAATGCCGTTCAAAAGGAACAAATAACCCGAAACGCTTATCTTGAATGGATAGAAGCATTATTGCAAAAAGATACCTGCACATTTATATATCGCCCCCATCCCGTTGAAAATGTTTTGGGCGACTTGGACGAACTTTGCAAAAAATATAAAAACTTCCGTGTGATTTCTGACTTTTCGGTAAAGCAATGGATTTTGCGATGTGACGCACTTGTTACTTGGGTTAGCACCTCTATTGCAGAGGCGTTTTATGCCAACAAAACCTGCCTTATTGCTCGTCCCTTTAAAATTGAACAAAGTCAGGATATGTGCCTTTATAAAGATTCTAAGATTTTATATACCAAAGAAGAATTTGTAAATGCAGCCGTTAAAACCTCAGAATTAACGGTTTCACCATCAATAATGAAGGAATATTACGATTACGGCGAAACCCCGTCGTATATACGCCTTTGTAACGAGCTTGAAAAAATTATTGCTGATAAGGGCGATAAATTCCCGTGGGACGAAGAAAAAATCAAAGAATTTAAGTCTCACAAAGCAAAGTATATTATTCAAAGCTTGCTTGTGGCGGTTTATATTCCAATACTTAATTTGATGGGCAAAATAAGGGAAAAAACAAAAATTTCTTATGGTGCACTTAACGGCAGAGTGGATAGTTATAGAAAAGCACTTACCGTTAAACACATTAAATTGGCAGATGAAAAAACAATAAATGACATTACCGAAAAAATAAAGAAATTTATGTAGGTATTAACGTAAGATAATGGTGATATAAGTGAACAAATTAAAATATTTGATGCAAAACACGGCGATTTTTGCAATAAGCCAGTTTACATCAAAAATAATGGTATTTTTGTTGTTGCCTTTATACACTTCGTATATGACAACAACCGAATACGGCAGCGCAGACCTTGTTTTTTCAACGATAAGTCTGTTACTTCCCATATTTACAGTGCAAATAGCAAGTGCTGTAATGCGTTTTGCTATAGAAGATAAGGAAAAAGGCAACATTTACTATATTAAAGGGCTAAAGGTTACATTAATTGGCTTTGTGATTTTGCTTTGCCTTTGCCCTGTTTTTATTAAGCTTAATCTTTTTGGCGAGCATTTGTATCTTTTCTACTTTTTATATATAACAAATGCAGTATACAATTTATTAAGCTATTACGCCCGTGCACTTGACAGATTAAAACTTGTTGGTGTGGTGGGTGTAATAAATACAGCCGTTGTTGTTGGCGCAAACATAGTTTTGCTTATATTCTTTAAACTTGGCGTTTTTGGGTATCTTGTTTCTTACATTGCAGGATATTTCATCGGTTCGCTTGTTTTTGCCATAGCACTTAAAAAGGACATTAAAATTAAAGTTCACAAAAATAGCAAGGCCGAAATGACCGAAATGACAAAATATTCTTTACCGCTTGTTCCAAACAGCATTTCTTGGTGGGGTGTTAGCACCGCCAACAAGTATATTGTTAACGGATATTTAAGCGAAAGTGTATTGGGACTATATTCGGTGGCGCTTAAAATACCCACAATTATAAATACAATTCAAAACATTTTGGCCGAAGCTCTTGTGTTGTCGGTGCTTAAAGAATATGACAGCGAAGAAAAAGATGAAAAATATTTCACACTTCTTTATAAAATGTATAATTTTTGCATTACATTTTTTACCGCAGGGGTAATACTTGGCACAAAAATACTTGCAAAAATATTATTCGCTAACGATTTTTATCAGGGCTGGATTTATGTTCCGCTTTTGTGCATACCGTCGGTATGGGGCGCACTTGCGGGATATTTGGGAACATTCTATTCCGCTTCGAAAAAGAACAATGGTATGTTTTTATCTACTGTAATCGGCGGTGTAATAACAATTGCATTTTCATTTGCTACCATTAAAGACTTTGAAATCATGGGCGTTGTTTTTGGAAACATAATATCTTATTTTGTTATTTTCTTATATAGGTATATTGACGTCAAAAAATATGTTAAACTGCAAATAAATATGGTTAAAGATGTAATTGGTTGGGCATTGCTTTTCGTGCAGTCGTTTGCAATTATGTATCTTGACAATATGCTTTTAGCATATTCAATAAATATAGTTTGCGTATTGCTTGTAATGGCATTAAATAAAGAACTTATTGTTATGCTTATAAACGGTATAAAAAGCAAGCTGAAAGTAAGGGGATAAAATGAAAAATATTGCTATAATTACCGCACGTGGCGGTTCGAAACGAATTCCAAAGAAAAATATAAAAGAATTTTGCGGCAAGCCAATTATTGCTTACTCTATCGAAGCAGCGTTAAACAGCGGCATATATGATGTGGTTATGGTTTCAACCGACAGCGAAGAAATTGCCGAAATTGCTAAAAAATATGGTGCACAGGTGCCATTTTTAAGAAGTGAAAAAACAAGCAACGACTTTGCCACAACAAGGGATGTGCTTGATGAAGTAATAGATGAATATAAAAAGCGTGGACAAAGCTTTGATGTTATGACCTGCATTTACCCAACCGCACCGTTTGTTACTGCACAAAAGTTGAAAGATGCCGTAACACAGCTTTCTGAAAGTGATGCCGACTGGGCAATGCCTGTAACAGCATACAGTTTCCCGCCCCAACGTGCAATGGTTATAAGGGACGGCGGGCTTGAGTATCAATACCCCGAATACAAAAACACCCGCAGTCAAGACCTTGAACCTATTTATCACGATTGCGGACAGTTTTATGTTTATAAAATTGATGTATATAGCGGCGCAAAACAAGGTAGTGGTAAAGTTTTGCCGCTTATCACCCCCGAAGAAGAAACACAGGATATTGACAACATTTCAGACTGGATTATTGCTGAAATTAAATACCAAAAATTTATAGAAAAATAAGAACGGAGTGAAGAAATGAACAAAACCGATTCAATAAAACGAAATTATAGAGCGGATAATTTTGTTCGATTTCTTCTTGACGGTAAAAGAGAAATTACCAATGAAGAGGTCGAGATAAGAAAGAAAAATCTCGGCCTTTCTTCTTTAAATGGGCCTTTTGCGGTGGCAATGGTGGCACCCGATTATTCACCTATAAGGTTTGATGAAAAGGATGCATTTTTTGCCGAATACGAGGGCTTTATTGAAGAATATTTCAGCAAAACAGAAGCTTTTGTGTATTCTTTTATGAATACATTAAATAATATTGTTGTGTTGTTTGCTTTTAATGGCAAAAATGTAACAGTTGACGATTTAAATAATATATTTTTAGATTTGCACAAAAAACTTTTAGAAAAATACTTTTTAGAAGTTTTTATAGGAATAGGAAATATTGTCCATAATTATAAAGGGATAGCGGAATCTGCTTCTAATGCACAGGAAATGCTAAGCTTCAAATATCAGTATGCCGATAATGGTGTTGCAAATATTTCTACAATGGTTAGGTTTCAGTATAATGTTAGTTATGGCAACGGCATTGAATTTGACCGTGTTATAGGTTGCTTTAAGGACGGAAACCTTGGCAAAATGGAGGTGCGCCTTAACGAGCTGGTAGAAAGTGTAAGAAACCGACCCAATGTTTCAAACACAAGTATAAGAAGAACCCTTGTAGAACTTGCGGTGCAAATTCTTCACCTTGCTTCAAACGCAGGTGTTGATGTTGATAATGTGCTTGGCGACACCGACCCTTATCGCTTTATATTAAAGCAAAATCATACCGAAATAATTACCGAATGGATTATGAAAATAAGTTCAAATCTTCTTAATCTTATTCAAATTAGGCATGAAAGCGAAGAAAAAACAGTTATACAAAAAGCAAAGGTTTATATTGAAGAAAATTTGTCAAACATTGATTTGGGGCTTATGCCGGTCAGTGAAGCGGTGGGGCTTTCAAGCACCTATTGCAGCCAGTTGTTTAAAAAAGAAGTTGGCGTTGGCATTGCAAATTATATAACTGACAGGCGTATATTGCGTGCAAAGTCATTGCTTAAAGAAACAAATCTTTCGGCGGCGGAAATTTCACGACAAATTGGGTTTGTTTCGGCGGGATATTTTGGTCAAGTGTTTAAAAAGGCCGAAGGTATAACCCCGCAAGAGTACAGAAGAAATATCATAAAAAATTAACATTATCGCTAAAAGTTGATATTGTGTTAAATGCTTTAAAAACATAAAATATTATAGCACGATGTAAAAAAGGAGGATGTATCCCTTGAACAGTATGTGGGAAAAGGTTACCGAAGGCCAGGTTTACACCATTGCCGAAATGTCAGGTAATCACGCCGGAAATTTAGAAAATGCATTGGCAATTGTGCGTGCCGCCAAAGAGGCCGGTGCCGACTGTCTTAAAATTCAAACATACACGGCCGACACTATCACACTTGACAGTGATAACGAATGTTTTTATATTCACGGCGGCACATGGGATGGCTATCGCCTTTACCAGCTTTATCAAGAAGCAGGAACACCGCTTGAATGGAATAGTATAATTAAAGAAGAATGCGAAAAGGTTGGCATTGATTTTCTTTCTACCCCGTTTGATAAAACTGCGGTTGACTTGCTTGAAGATATAGGTACCGAAATTTATAAAATCGCATCCCCTGAACTTATAGATATTCCGCTTATTGAATATGTGGCATCTAAAGGTAAGCCAATGCTTATTTCTTGCGGCATGGGTAGCGAGGATGAAATTAAAGAAGCGGTTGAAACCTGCTTAAAACAGGGTAATGATAAAATCATACTTTTAAAATGTTGCAGCGACTATCCTGCACAGTTTGATGAAATGAACCTTAATGCAATTCCTGATATGCAAAAGAAATATAATGTTAAGGTTGGCCTTTCAGACCATTCTATGGGAAGTTTAGCATCGGTTGTGGCGGTGTCACTTGGTGCTTGTGTAATAGAAAAACACATGTGCTTAAGCCGAGATATAGAAAACCCCGACGCTTCGTTTTCTATGGAACCTGCCGAATTTAAAAAACTTGTAGACGACGTTAAAAATGCTCGTCTAACACTTGGTACTGCAAATTATAAATTATCTGAAGGAGAACAACGCAGTAAGCTTTTCAGAAAGTCAATTTTCGTGGCCGAAGACATTAAAGCGGGTCAAGTGCTTACCGAAAAAAATATTCGTGTTGTACGCCCAAGCAACGGCTTACATCCGCGATATTATAATGAAATTTTAGGCAAAAAAACAACTAAAAACATTTCTAAAGGTACTCCGTTTGAGTGGAGTATGATAGAAGAAAAGGAGTAAATGTTATGAAAAAAATTATTGCTTTAGTTCTTGCGCTTTGCTTGTGTATCGCAGTATTTGCAGGTTGCACCGGCAACACCAACACCGGCGTTCTCACTGTTGGTCTTGAAGCAGATATCGACAACTTTGATCCCTTCACAAACCAACAAAACCCCTTTGTAAGATTTATTGGCTTTAACTGTTATGAAGCACTTTTCCATTATGATGAAAATATGGAACTTGTAATGGACCTTGCCACTTCTTATGAAAAGGTAAATGAAACAACCTATACCTTTAAACTTAGAGAAAATGTAACCTTCCACAATGGTGAAGCATTTACTGCCGATGATGTAATTTATACCATTAACACCATTAAAGATAAGGATGCGGGCGCTTGGAAATACAGCCAATTCAGCAATGTTGCTGAAATGAAGGCGTCAGATAAGTATACACTTGAAGTTAAACTTTCTGCACCACAAGCCGGCTTTATTGACAACCTCGCTTACACTTCTATCGTGTCAAAAAGCACTACCCCCGCATCACTTACCACAACTCCAATTGGCACAGGTGCGTTCAAGTTTGTTAGCTGGACACCTAATGACAGCATTAAATTTGAAAAATACGATGGTTATTGGGAAGCTGACAAGGTTGAACTTAACGAACTTGTTTTCAAAATCATACCAGACCCAACTGTTGCGGTAACCAACCTTAAATCTAATACTATTCAGTTCCTTGGAAGTATTGATATTGAAACTGCAAATACAGTAGCAAACGATAACAAGCTTACCCTTATGGAATCAAAGTCTGCAAGCACAGTTTATGAAGTTGAAATCGGCCGTCATAAAAACCCTGCCCTTGCCGACCCTGATGTTGTCAAAGCTATGTTCCTTGCGTTAGATAAAGAAACTGTTGCAGAGCAAGTGTTTGGCGGAAAAGCATCCGCTTCTAAGAGCCCATTCCCGTCGGTTGCTAAGTATTATTCAGAAGTTGATACTGACGGATATGATATTGAAAAAGCAAAGCAATTACTTGCCACCACCAAATATAAAGATGGTTTCGAATTTGAAGTTTATGTAATCAACGGTGATTCTGCTTCTCAACAAACTATGATTATTTGGCAGTCAGCACTTAAAAAGCTTGGCATTGAAATGAAAATCAATACCTGCGAAGTTTCGGTATGGCTTGATGCATACCTCAGCCGTAACTATGATATGATTGCTAACTATTATTCAATGGTTGGTACCGACCCATCAACCTATTGCTCGGTTATTATGACAGCACTTGCTGATTATCAAACTAAAGACCTTCCTGAGCTTAACAATCTTATTAACAGCAGTGCCAATGGCTCGGATGAAGCTGTAAGAGCTGCAAATTACAAGCAAATTCAAGAAATGATAGTTAAATATAAACCTGTTGCATCTTATGTGGAATGTGCAAACCTTAACGGTGCTGTTAAGGACCTTAGCGGTGTGGTTGTAAACGCTATGGGTCACGGTTTCTTTAAGTATGCCAGCTTTACAAAATAATTTAAAAAATTAAACTTATGCTGCCTGGGTAAAAAACTCGGGCAGCTTTGCTGACTTTTAAAGGAGATAATTTAATGCGCTTAACATCGACATTAAAATATATTGGTCGCCGCCTTTTGATGTCATTGGCCGTGCTTTTTATTGTTACGGTTATGATTTTCACCGTGGTGCGCCTTTCACCCGGTGATCCGGTGCAAAGCAGAATAGGTCCGCATGGCGATTATTCCCCCGAAAACATTGCCCGCATTGAAGCTGAATTGGGTCTTGATAAGCCCTTGATTGTACAATACGGAATATGGGTTAAAGACTGTGCTCAGGGTAATCTTGGTGTGTCGTTAAGAAATGGCGCCCCCATTACTGAAATTGTTATGGAAAAGCTTATGGTAAGTGTTGAACTTATAACAGTTGCCATAATTTTTGCTGTTATTTTGGCAATTCCGTTGGGAATTATATCGGGCATAAAATCGGGCAGTCTTATTGACCAAATTGCAAGTGTTTTTTCAACCGGTTTTCTTGCCATGCCCAGTTTTTGCACGGGGCTTTTGCTTATAGTTGTGCTTTCGGTAAAGCTTAACATATTGCCCGCAAACGGCTATGTTCCTTTTTCGCAAAATCCAATGATGAACATTACATTTCTTATAATGCCTGCATTAACTTTGGGGCTTTATTTGATAGCGGTGCTTACCCGTTTTGTAAGAAGCGAAACGATGGAGGTTGTATCTTCTAATTATGTTCGTACCGCAAGGGCAAAGGGTATGCCAAGTTCGATAGTTAATAAAAGATATATACTTAAAAACATCACTACCACCCTTATAACAGTTGTTGGTATAGAATTTGCAACCTTGCTTGGTGGTACCGTTATTGTTGAACAGCTTTTTGGTTGGTCAGGTCTTGGTTGGTATATATGCCAATCGGTTGCCAACCGTGACTATCCTGCTATACAAGGTTCGGTTCTCGTAATTGCGGTGGCATTTGTAATCATCAATTTGCTTATGGATATTCTTTATGTTATCCTTGACCCTCGAATAGAGTTGGAGTAGATATATGTTAAAGAAGAAAAGTAAAATAAATTTTGTTACAATATTTGCGCTGATAATACTTTTTATAGTTTTGCTTATGGTTGTTTTCCCATCACTTTTCACTTCTTACGACCCGTTAGAAGTGGATATGGGCAAAAAACTTTTATCCCCAAGCGGCGAACATATCTTGGGCACTGACGAATATGGTAGAGATATTTTTTGCCGTATAGTTTACGGCGCAAGAAGTTCGGTTTCGGTTGGTTTGGGCACCGCATTGCTTTCGGCACTTTTGGGTGTTCCGCTTGGCCTTATCGCAGGTTATTACGGTGGCACAATTGATAATATCATTATGCGTATAATGGATGCGTTTCAGTCATTCCCGTCAATACTTCTGGCCATTCTTCTAAGCACCATATTCGAAACATCGGTATTTTCGCTTATACTAACCATATCGGCGGTTAGTTTCCCGCGGTTTGCTAAATTAGTGCGAAGTAATGTGCTTACCATTAAAAAGCAAGATTATGTTTTAGCGGCAAGGGTTGCCGGTGTTAGCAAACCGTATATTTTGTTTAACACCATACTTAGAAACTGTATGTCAGTTGTGGTTGTACAGTTTTCAATGCTTACTGCAACCGCAATTCTTATTGAAGCAGGTATGAGCTTTTTGGGCCTTGGTCTTCAACCACCCGCACCGGCGTGGGGCTCTATGCTTTTTTATGCAAATAAGTATATAAATTCAAATGTGTCATATATCTTAAGCCCAACTTTCACCATATTCCTTGTGGTGTTAAGCATCAATTTGTTGGGCGACGCGTTAAGGGATTTACTTGACCCTAAAAAGAAGAACTGAGAGAACAATATGAATATACTTGAAATTAACAACTTAACAACCAAACTTGCAACTGACAGGGGCGTTATAACTGCAGTTGATAATGTAAGTTTACAACTTAAAAAGGGTGAAATTTTAGGTCTTGTTGGCGAATCAGGTTGCGGTAAAAGTATGACGGCAATGTCAATTATGCAGTTGCTTTCTAAAAAACAGTCAAAAATAGAGGGTGAAATTCTTTTTGACGGCAAAGATTTATTAAATATGACCGAAAAAGAATTAAACGAAGTACGCGGTAATAAAATTGCTATGATTTTCCAAGATGTTATGACTTCGCTTAACCCATTGCTTACCATAGGTCAACAGATAATGGAGCCCTTAATGGTGCATAAGCGTATGACTAAAGTTGAAGCCAGAAAGGAAGCAATTTCGCTTTTAGAGGCAGTCGGTATTCCAATGCCCGAAAAAAGAGTTGACGAATATCCAAGTTCGTTTTCAGGCGGTATGCGCCAGCGTGTTATGATAGCAATTGCGCTTTCCTGCACACCCGAAATTCTTATTGCGGATGAGCCAACAACCGCACTCGATGTTACAATTCAAGCACAAATACTTGAACTTATGAAAAAAATCCGTGAAAAATACGGCACTTCTATAATAATGATTTCGCACGACCTTGGTGTAATTTCTGAAATGTGTGACCGTGCAGTTGTTATGTACTGCGGTAATATTGTAGAAGAAGGCAGCATAAAGCAAATTTTTGAAAATCCCACCCACCCTTACACAAAGGGGCTTTTAAAAAGCATTCCCGTGCTTGATAAAAAGGTAGATGAGCTTTACAGTATACCCGGTGTGGTGCCTCCGCTTTACAACTTGCCAAACGGATGCAAATTTGCTGACAGGTGCGCTTACAGGTGTGATGATTGTGTAAAGCAGTTGCCAAAACTTAAAAAAGTTGATGACGGTCATTATGTAAGATGTATAGGAGGGGAAAGTGTTGAATAATCCACTTATAAAGCTTAAAAATGTTAAAGTGCATTTTCCTCAAAACAAGGGCTTTGAAAAAGGTTATCTTCGTGCGGTTGACGGCATAACCTTTGATATTTACCCGGGTGAAACAGTTGGCCTTGTTGGTGAATCGGGCTGTGGCAAATCCACACTTGGAAAAGCAGTTGTGGGTTTATACAGCACAACCGACGGCGAAATTTTATATCACGATAAAAACATTGCAAATCTTAAAAAGCAAGACAAAAAGGATTATAGAAAAAATGTGCAAATGGTTTTCCAAGACCCTGCCGCTTCGCTTAATCCACGCCTTAAAATTATCGATATTGTTATGGAACCGCTTTTAAACAATGTTAAAATGTCAAAGGCAGAAAAGAAAGAACTTGCTTTAAAAATGATAGAAACCGTGGGCTTACCTAAGGATGCTGCCAATCGTTATCCACACGAATTTTCAGGCGGTCAGCAACAAAGAATAGGTATTGCACGAAGCTTGGTGTTAAACCCCGAATTTATTGTTTGCGATGAAGCGGTTTCAGCATTGGACGTTTCGGTGCAGGCACAAATTCTTAATTTGCTTAAGGAACTTAAAAACAAATATAATCTCACATATCTTTTCATATCTCACAATTTATCGGTTATAAAGCATATGTGTGATAAAATTGTGGTTATGTATCTTGGCAGGGCGGTTGAAATTGGCACTGCCCAGCAAATTTTTGAAAACCCACTTCACCCTTACACAAAGGCGCTTATTTCAGCAATACCAATTGCCGGCAAAACCGAAAGAACAGACCGAATTGTGCTTTCGGGTGATTTGCCAAGCCCTACCGAAGAAATTATCGGTTGTCCCTTCCTTAACAGATGCTTTGAATGTGAAGAAAAATGTAACAACTTTAAATTCGATTTAATAGAAGTTGAAGAAGGGCATTTTGTAAGCTGTGCAAAAATGTTTAAATAATAAAAAGCACCAACCAAAAGGTTGGTGCTTTGCTATTTAATTGTTATTTTATAAATTTCACGGCTATTTAAATTAAAATCGTGCATTGAAATTTTTGTAACGCTTTGGTTTTCATAGGTTGTGTAATAATAATTGCCGTTTTTGGTGTCGCAACAGCTGGTATAACGGGTATATTCAAATTCGCCCCGTTCGGTCAAGACACATCCTTTTGGCATTGCAACCGATGAAAGTATGTGAAAAAATTGGATAACCGCTTCATTACTTTTAAGGTTTTTTTGTGAATTTTCTTTCACAAACACAGTTTTAACAAAGCGTGAGGGGGAAGAAAAATCGCCCGGTAAACCCACGGCGCCAAGCCCTAAAGAAAAATTGTGTGGGTTAAAGTTTTTAATAAGTTTATTTTCGGCATCGCCGTTGTGAAGTGCGGCATAATTTTGCAAATTAAGCAAGTGCCAGTCGAAAGTTGGGTTATTTGTAAGCACACCCACAGGGTTTTCATAAACCTTAATCCCAGTTTTAAGTGGTTCGACCGTTATTGATTTTTCATTGTCACAAATAAAAAAATGTAATGGTGACAAGGGCAAATTATCGCTGAAATTAATGTTGACCAAGTTTATATTTTTTAAAAGTTTTACAGCCGAGTCAACATTTTCGCAGGTGCTTAAAATATATGGTATAAATTCAAACGGTGTGATATTATTCACACCGTTTTGTTTGTTGTTATAGTGGGCGTTTTTGGGGAAATTAAGCCCCGCCACACTTAGCCCTTTTTCATTTGTCGCTTCATAATAAAGCGGAACGCCGTCTATAACGGTTGCCATACCAATAATGGCAAAGTGTGTGGCAATATCATGGACACACCGCATTTTAAATAAAAAATTTCGCGGTGTAATTACAACACTTTCGTTATACGAACAGTCTAAATCTAAATTGCGGCCAAAAAAATGGTTTTCGGCGTTAAAGCTAATTGCGGTGCACATTTAAAAAATCATCTCCGCAATTAGTGTGCCCAATTTATAAAAATTTCTTTCTTAAAGGTTTAGAAATATAATATGCTAAAATGCAAAGCGGTATATCTTTAAGTAAGAAGGGAATTGAAACAAGAAGAGCGCTTTTTGAAAAATCATTTCCCGAAAGTGCAGAATATTGCAAAATACCAATTACATGGCAAGCAATTACACCCATTATACCTGATAAAATTTTCAAATGGTCGGTTTTAAAGAGGTGCGCCACACCGCAGCAACAAACAAGGGGAAGAAAACCAATTATAAAACCGCCTGTGTAAGAAAGTATATGTTGTGGGCCGCCTTGGAAATTGCAAAAAACCGGAACACCCATAAGACCAGCTAAAATATAGCATGCAACCGAAAGTGATGAATATCTTAAATGCAAGAAATAACCGCAAAGGCAAATTATAAAAACCTGCAATGAAGCAGGAACAATGCCAATAGGAATTGCAAGCTGAGCAAACACGGCAATAACTGCGGTGAATAATGCAGCAAAAGTTAAATGTTTAAGATTGTGTTTCATTTCAAACCTCGTTTTTGGAAAATATTATATAAATATTATAAAATTTTACCCGAAGAATGTCAACGGCTTTATTTAAAACTTAATATGTTGCAATTTGTTTTTTAAAATAGTATAATATTGGTAAATAATAATTTGGGAGAAAAATTATGAAACTAAATAATAAACGAACTTTTCTTGTTGGTTTTGCCTTTTTGTCAATTTGTGCTTTTTGGCAACTTTATGACAATTTGGTGCCAAAAATATTAACCGAAACCTTTAATATTGGCGAAAGCGTTTCGGGTGTTATTATGGCTGCCGACAATGTTTTGGCGCTTTTCCTTTTGCCGCTTTTTGGCGGTCTTTCAGACAAATGCAAAAGTCGTCTTGGCCGCAGACGACCATTTATATTGTTTGGCACACTTGTTGCTGTGGCACTTATGATGTTACTTCCCATTTTAACTGACAGTTTCCATTCTTCACCTGCAAGCTGGAAAACCGTTACTTTCATTATTGCGCTTGGCATTTTGCTTATCGCAATGGGCACATACCGCAGCCCTGCAGTCGCTTTAATGCCCGACGTTACACCCAAGCCCTTGCGTAGTAAAGCAAATGCAATTATAAACCTTATGGGTGCAGTTGGCGGTATAATTTATCTTATACTCACCACATTTTTATATAAAACCAATTCAGAAGTTTATGTTTCTTATTTGCCATTATTTATAATTGTTGGTGGCATAATGCTTTTAGCACTTATTGTTCTTTTGCTTTTTGTAAACGAACCAAAGCTTGCAATAGAACAAAAAGCGTATGAAGATGCACACCCTGAAGAAAATTTGGCCGAAACCACCGAAAGTGGCGAAAAATTGCCCAAGGATGTTAAGAAAAGCTTGACCTTCTTGCTTGTTTCAATAGCACTTTGGTTTATCGGTTATAACGGTGTTACAACTTGGTTTTCGGTTTATGCAACAAAAACCTGGTCAATGACACTTGGTCAAGCCAATACCTGTCTTACCATAGCAACAGCAGGCGCTATCGTAAGTTATATTCCTATTGGCAGCATTGCAAGTAAAATTGGCCGCCGAAAAACAATTCGTTTTGGCACGCTTTTGTTGTCATCCAGCTTTGGCGCAGCGTTTGTATACACAATGCTTTCGAACAAGTTTAGCCCCATTTTGTATTTATTATTCATTTTAGTTGGTGTTGCGTGGGCGGCAATAAATGTAAATTCACTTCCAATGGTTGTTGAAATGTGCAAGGGCAGTGAGGTTGGCAAATTTACTGGGCTTTATTATACATTTTCAATGTCGGCACAAATTGCCACCCCAATTATTGCGGGTTGGTTGCTTGAAAATGTTAACTATAAAACCCTTTTCCCATACGCTACCATATTTGTGTTTGCATCGTTTATTACTATGATGTTTGTTAAACATGGTGATAATAAAATCGAAGCCAAAAAAGGTATCGAGGCCTTTGATGTGGAGGATTAGTTAGTTTGTATATCGCAGCTTTAATAATTGTTTTAATTTTTGCTTTTTTTCTTTTTGCTGTGCGTGGCAGGGTTGGAAATGTTGACCTTGCAAAGCTTAAGGGGTTTGATTATGCCCACCGTGGCCTTCACGGCAATGGTGCTGCTGAAAATTCCATAACCGCTTTTGCCCGTGCCAAAGAAAATTGCTTTGGGGTTGAGCTTGACGTTCACCTTTTAAAAGACGGCAACCTTGCAGTTTTTCACGATTCGGACTTGACCCGAATTACAGGGCAAAAAGGAAATATTGAAGATTTAAATATAACTGACCTTAAAAATTATTACCTTGAAAACACAGGGGACACAATACCATCTTTTGATGAAGTGTTGAAACTTTTTGATGGCGCCGTTCCGTTAATCGTTGAATTAAAACCCTTTAAAAATAACCACAACACACTGTGTGAAAAGGTAAGTGAAAAATTAGAACAATATAACGGCGTTTATTGCATTGAAAGCTTTGACCCAAGATGTGTTTATTGGTTCAAAAAACACAAACCCCAAGTTTTAAGGGGTCAGCTTGCTGAAAATTCGTTAAAAAGAAAATTAAAGATAAATGCAATTATTAGGTTTTTAATGACAAATAACCTTTTAAACTTTTTAACAAAACCCGATTTTGTGGCATATAGAATTGAAGACCGAAAGGTTTTTTCAAACAAAATTTGTCAAAAGCTTTGGAAAATGCAAATGGTTGGTTGGACAATAAGAAACATAGAAGACCATAACGCCGCAAAGAAAGAAAATTGGCTTTCGATTTTCGAATATTTTATACCATAATAAAAACGGAGATAACTTGAAAGTTATCTCCGTTTAATTTTTATTTGCAAAAGCATTCAATATAATGGTTTATTGACTGTTTAATTATTTTAATTGCCGCATCCCTGCCTTCTACTTCGTTTACGGCAGTTTCTTTGTTTTCAAGGTTTTTATAAACTGTAAAGAAGTGGCGCATTTCATCAAAAATGTGCTTGGGCAACTGGTCAATATCAGTATAGTGGTTATATGTTGGGTCGTTGCAGGGTATAGCAATAATTTTTTCGTCATTTCGGCCGTTGTCAATCATTGTAATAACACCAATGGGATATGCTTTAACAAGTGTTAACGGGTCAAGCGCTTTGCCGCATATCAAAAGCACATCTAATGGGTCGCCATCATCACCATAGGTGCGGGGAATAAAACCATAGTTTGCAGGGTAATGGGTTGAAGTGTATAAAATGCGGTCAAGCATTATAAAGCCGGTTTCTTTGTCAAGTTCGTACTTTTTTTGGCTGCCCTTTGCAATTTCAATTACGCAAATAAATTCTTCAGGGGTTATGCGTTTTGGTGAAATATCGTGCCAAATGTTAGACATAAAAAATCATTCCTTTTTATTAAAACTGAAAAAGTTCAGTGCTGAAATATCTTTCGCCTGTGTCAGGCAAAACAGTAACAACGGTTTTACCTTTGCCTAAAAGTTTTGCCATTCTAAGTGCGGCGGCAACATTTGTGCCACTTGAAATACCGCACAAAATACCTTCTTCACGAATAAGGCGCTTTGAAGTTTCAATGGCTTCGTCGTCGGTTACAATAGCGGTTTCGCTAAAAATTTCAAGGTTTAAATTTTCGGGTATAATGCCGTCGCCGATGCCCATTTGCAAGTGTGTGCCAATGCTTCCGCCCGACAAAATTGCAGCATTTTCAGGTTCTACCGCCCAAATTTTAATGTTTGGGTTATGCTCTTTTAAAATTTCGCCAATGCCGGTTAATGTGCCGCCTGTGCCAACGCCCGAACAAAAACCGTCAATTTGGCAAGCAGCTTGTTCTAAAATTTCAACCGCTGTGGTGTTGCGGTGAATTTTGGGGTTGTCAGGGTTTATAAATTGTTGGGGCACCCAAACATTTTCGTTTTCTTCCTGCATTTTAAGTGCGGTTGCAAGGCATTGCTCTATGCACTTGCCAATATCACCGTCGTCGTGAACTAAAACAAGGTCTGCACCATAAGCTTTTATAAGCTTGCGGCGTTCTTCACTTACTGAATCGGGCATTATGATAACAACCTTATATCCCTTTACAGCACCGATAAGTGAAAGGCCAATGCCTTGGTTACCGCTTGTTGGTTCAACAATAATGGTGTCTTTGTTTATTTTGCCGCTTTTTTCAGCGCATTCAATCATGCTTAATGCGGTGCGGGTTTTAATCGAACCGCCAATATTCACACCCTCATATTTAACAAGCACCTGTGCGCTGTTTTCGGGCACGATTTTTTGAAGTCGTATAAGCGGTGTATTGCCAACCGCTTCTAAAACATTATTATAAACCAAGTTTAAAAATCTCCTCAAATTAATATGTAGTTATATATTATCACACACAAACCAATTTTTCAATTAAAGAATAAAATTAATTGTTACCTCTTTAATAAATTATGTGAAACCGGCGCAGTTTGTTAAAATATTGCATTCCAAACAAGTGCAAAAAGGGTAAGCACGGCCAAAAAGCCAAAGTTAAAGGCCGAAAATGTAAGTATGTAATGTTTGAATTTTTTGGGGTTGTGGCTTGCATATTCACGGAAGGTTATAAGACTTGCAAGCGAAGCAATAAGCGTGCCTGCACCGCCAATGTTTACACCAACAAGTAAATCGGCATAGTTTTCGGTAAACTGCGAAAGCAACACGGCCGACGGCACATTGCTTATAATTTGGCAAGAAAAAACCGAAAACAGCAAGGTGCTTTTTGATAAAAGATAAGAAAAAGCGTCCCGCACGATATCGATTCGTGCCATATTTCCCGCGAAAATAAAGAAAAACACAAAGGTTAAAAGAAGCGGATAATCCACCGCCTTTAAGGCGGTTTTGTCCATAAAAATTAAAAATAACGGAACAACAATAAGCCCCGTCCAATAGGGAATCCACCGAAAAACAATTAAAATGCTGTAAGCAAATAAAATTAAATATGTAAGTGTTTTTACAGGTGGCAAATTTACCTGTTGCCTTTTTAAAACAACTTTTTCGGGTTTTATAAAGGTTAGGCAGCAAATTGTTATTAAAATTATTGCAACAACAAAGCAAGGTGCCATTATACCCATAAATTCGGCAGTATCAATTTTGAAAAAAGAATATAAATAAAGGTTTTGCGGGTTGCCAAAAGGGGTTAGCATACCGCCCAAGTTTGCGGCAATGTTTTGCAAAATAAAGGTAACTTCCATATATTTTTCCATCTTGGTGGTAGAAAGCACATAATAACCAAGTGGTAAAAATGTAAGAAGCGCCATATCGTTTGCAATAAGCATTGAACCGATAAAGGTTATATAAACAAGCATTAAAACGCAGGTTCTGATATTTCCGCCCGCTTCAACAATTTTGCGCGCCAAAATATAAAAAAAGCGTATGTTTTTTAAAGCGCAAACCACCGCCAAAACACAAAACAGGCAGGTCAGCGTTTTAAAGTCGAAATACCCAACATAATTTTTGTCGGGTGGCACAAATAATGCGGTAATGATAGCGGCTATAAGCGCCACAGTCATTACAATGTTGTTTTTAAAAAATCTTAAAACTGTCATTTATCTTGTCTTTTCGTTAATAATACGTTTTATAAAATTAACACCCTTGGTTTTTAAAAGGCGAAATGGGTATAAAAACCGCCAAAGCTTAACATAACAAAGATATAAAAAGTCATTTTTGTCAAATTCTTTTCCTTTGCGCTGAAAGGCGGTTGCAACGGCAATTATCTGCTTATCGGTTATGCCTTTTTCAACATAAACCTGTGCATCGCCAAGCATAATGTATTCGCCATTTTTTACCTTAAAAATGCGGTGCAAAACATAAGTACCATTATCCCTTAAATATAAAACCACGTCATCTTTTTTTAACTTTTGGGTTATGGGGGAAAGCACGGCCTTGTCACGCTTATCTTTTAAAAATGGGTGCATGCTGTTGCCGGTAATGGTTATGATAACCTGTTTTTCCTTGGAAATAAAATCAATAATTAAGGGGCCTATTTCCTGCATTGAAAACGGCAACGCTTCATATTTTTTGTTTATTCGCATAAAAAATCTTTTTCCCTTAAATTTTGTAAAAATGCATCAATGTCGGAAAGAGCACTTTCTTCATCGGTTTCATATTCGTTTAAAACCGCATTTAAAAGTGTTTGCTTGTCGGTATCGTTTTGCATTAAATCCCACAAAAATGCGGCTGTTTCGTTAAGCACAATAACACCCGAAAAATCAACAGCGTTCATACCAACGGGAATAGCAACAATTTTATCTGCAATTTCGGTTTTTATAAATCCGTCTTTAATTTTCATAAAAGTTCTCCTTTAAAAATACCGTTATATGAAACTTCAACCGCACTATCGCTTATGTCACATTTAAGGTCATAAAATGGGGTGTTAATATTATAAAGCGTTTTAATAAAATCCACCGTTTTGGCACCAATGGTGTTATCATAAAACGGGTTTGGAAGTTGGCGTGAAAGATTTAAAACCGCATTTAAAACATTGGTTTTTGAAATTTCGTTTTGCTCGCCCCGATTTAAAAACACAACGGCTGTTAATGGGCATTTAACATTGTTGTTAAGATGGGTTTTACCGCTCCACGGGGTGCCATAAACAAACGGCTTTCCGTTTTCAATTTTTATGGCGGGCTTATCGTCGTTTATAATCATAACCCTGTCGCCAAAGCGCTTTTGCCACAAACTTGTGTGGGTAGATTTGCCCGTGCCCGAATCGGCCGAAAAAATAACGGCTTGGTTATCAATTGCAATGCTTGAGCCATGAAGCACAGTACCCCCAAGTACGGTAAGTCGGTTTGCAAACATAAAGCCGGTGTACATATATTCGTAATTAGTGGGGCCAAGGCCGTTAATATTAAGAGTTTTTAAAATTTTTATATTAACATCGCTATAATCGGCGGTGTATGTAATCATAAAAACAATTTCGTTTGATGTTGCGGGTTTTAAATATCGGCAAAAACGACCATCAGGCAGTTTTAAAAGCCAAACCTTGTTTTGTTGAAAGCAAACTTCGCCCTGTGGTGCGGTTATGCTGTCAACCACTTCGGTTTCTATTTTTAAATCGGGATTTTCTGTAAATTCACATTCATAATTTTTAAAGCGTGATGAAAAAAATGCTTCATCAGCGCTTTTTATATTTATATATAAACCTGCAACACAAATTGTACGCATTTTTTCTCACGCCCCTTTTTAAAAAGTATATCACAGCTTTGTTTTTAGTGCAACCAATAATTAAAAAAGCGATATAGCATTTGCTATATCGCTTAAATTTAACCGCAAAACTTGGTTGTAATTTGCTTTCGGCAGTCCTTTGGGGAATATTCCCATTCGGTGATAACTTCGTCGGTGTTATAATATTTAATTTTAGGAATATAATTTGATTCAAAGTTATCAATAATTATAAGTTTAATTTTCATTTTGTCTTTTAAAATGCTTTTAATAAAAACGCTTGCTTGCTGGCCGACCTTTACATTATCTCGGGGTTCGGCAAGACCTGCAAGGTTTGGGGTTATTTCCACAAAAATGCCGTAATCTTCAACACTTCTGATTACACCCGTAACGGTTTGCCCCGGTGTAAATTCACGGGCGTTTTCTTCCCAAGTGCCTAAAAGTTCTTTGTGGGAAAGGGTGATTTTGCCGTCTTCTGCAATGCTTTTTATTACGGCTTTTATCTTATCACCCACACAAAAACGGTCTTTGGGGTGGGAAATTCGTGAAACCGAAATGGCATCTATCGGCAGCAGTGCAATGTTGCCGCATCCAATGTCACAAAACGCACCAAAACTTTCAAGGTGTGTTACAACTGTGTCAATTACTTGCCCAATTTTATATTCGCTTTCTATATAGCTTTTGCAAAGTGTTTGTGCCTTTTTTCGTGAAAGCAGGGCATATAATTCGCCGTCTTCGTCGCTTTTAATTTCGGTTATAATAAAGCAAACAGGTTTGCCAACTCGGGATATAAGTGCAATATCTCGCGTTGCGCCACTTTCAATTCCTATTGCGCCCTCTCGCCTTGGAATAACACCCTTCATACAGCCCAAATTAACAATAAGGTTATGGTCGGTGTCGCACATAATAACGGGTGCTTCTAAAACCACTCCTCTTATTTGGGCATCTAAAAGGGTTGCGGGGGAAAGCATGTGCCTTTTGTTTTCCTGTGTGTTGTAAAGTTTACCTTCGGGGTAAAATCCGTTCATTTAAATATCACCTTTCTTTTAAGCTCATTTAATAAAATTATATTAAAAGGCAAATGAAAAAATGATAGAAAAATGTCCGTTAATTTAAAAATAATAAAAAAACACGAAAACAACAACGCTTTCGTGTTTTTAAATATTATTTTGCTTTGCTTTCGCAATAAATGCAACGATAAATTCTGTTTTCTTTATCGGTTAATTTGAATATTTGCGGAAGTTCTTGTTCAGTTGTGGTAATACAACGTGGGTTTTTGCAAGAAATTACATTTTCAAGTTTTTCAGGCAATGCAATGCGTTTTTTCTCAACAATGTTGCCGTCTTTAATAACATTTACGGTAATGCCGGGGTCAATATATCCCAAAATATCGGTATTAACTTCAATGTCGGCATCAATTTTAATGATGTCCTTTTTGCCCAAAAGTTTGCTTGGTGCATTTTTAATAAATGCAACCGAACAATCAAGTTCGTCAAGCTTTAAAAGAGAATAAATTTTCATGCCAAGACCTGCGGTAATATGGTCGATTACAATTCCGTTTTTAATGGTATCAACTGTCATTTATTCCACCTCCAAAAGCATTAAGATAAGTGCCATTCGCATATATTTGCCGTTTAATACTTGTTTAAAATAACAAGCGCGTGGGTCGTTATCAACCGCAACGCTGATTTCGTTCACACGGGGTAGTGGGTGAAGAACTGCCATTTTTTCTTTGGCAAGTTGCATTTTTTCAGGGGTTAAAATGTAACTGTCACGAAGGCGTAAATATTCTTCTTCATTAAAGAAGCGTTCACCCTGAACACGTGTCATATAAAGTATGTCAAGTTCCCCCATAACCGATTCTAAATCAGTGGTTTCTACAATTTCGAAATTATCCTTTTTAAGTGATTCCTTAACATAGGTTGGCAGTTTTAATTCGTTTGGTGAAATAAGCACAAATTTTATGTTTTCATAACGGCGAAGCGCAGTTATAAGCGAATGCACGGTGCGGCCAAACTTTAAGTCACCGCAAAAACCGACGGTTAGGTTGTCAAGGCGGCCCATTTCACGCTTAATTGTAAGTAGGTCGGCCAAGGTTTGTGTGGGGTGGTTGTGACCACCGTCACCTGCGTTAATTACAGGTATGCTTGCATTCATTGAAGCAACAAGCGGCGCACCTTCTTTTGGGTGGCGCATTGCAATAATATCGGCATAGCAAGAAACAACCTTTGCAGTATCGGCAACACTTTCACCCTTTGAAGCTGAACTGCTTTTTGCTTCAGAAAAACCAAGCACATTGCCGCCAAGTTCGTACATAGCGGCTTCAAAGCTTAAGCGTGTGCGGGTTGATGGTTCAAAAAACAAGGTTGCAAGTTTTTTGCCTTGGCATTTGTGTGCATATTTTGCGGGATTTTCAATAATGTCAGTTGCGGTGTCAAGTAATTTGTCAATTTCCTTGATAGAAAGTTCTGCAATATCAATCAAACTTCTCATTTTAATTATTCCTTTGCACCATTAATAGCGAGATAATTTTTAATTCTTTCAACATTTTCGGCGTTCTTTTCGTCTTCTTCTAAATATTCAATAATGTCATAAACATCAACAACTGAATATACGGGGAAGCCAAATTCTTCGCCAACTTCTGCCATTGCAGATTTTTCGGTTTTGCCTTTTTCTTTGCGGTCAACCATTACAAAAACGGCTGCCACTTTACTGTCTTTAACTGAAGATAAAATTTCCATACTTTCTCTAATAGCGGTACCTGCGGTGATAACATCTTCAACAATTACAATGTCTTCACCTTGGGGCTTATAGCCAACGAAAACACCGCCTTCGCCGTGGTCTTTTTCTTCCTTGCGGTTAAAGAAAAACGGAACATCAAGACCTTCTTTTGACAATGCACAAGCAACCGAAACAGCAATTGGAATACCTTTATAAGCGGGGCCGTAAAGCACGGTTTTACGGTTTCCAACCTTTTCAAAATATGCTTTGGCATAAAATTCACCAAGCTTTGAAATTTGGTCGCCTGTTTTAATGTCGCCCGCATTTATAAAATAAGGGATTTTTCTGCCTGATTTAGCGGTAAAATCGCCAAACTTTAAAACGCCTGCGCTTTCTAAAAACTGTATAAACTCTCTTTTATAACCTTCCATTTTTCTTCTCCTTTATATTTTTAAAAAACTAACCAATAAATTCTGCACAGCATCTTTCGTATGCTGCAACAGGGTCTTCTGCGGCGGTAATTGGACGACCCACAACTATGTAATCGCTGCCGATTTCTTTTGCGGCGGCGGGGGTCATAACACGTTTTTGGTCGCCAATGTCACCATCAGCAAAGCGAACACCTGGGGTAACTGTTACAAAACCGCTACCGCAACGGTCGTGCACCTTGCCTGCTTCAAGTGGTGAACAAACAACACCGTCAAGCCCTGCTTTTGCAGCATTTGCGGCATAGTGCATTACAACTTCATCAATGGGTTGTTTAATTAAAAGGTCGTTTTCCATGCTTTCTTGATCGGTTGATGTTAACTGTGTAACCGCAATAAGCATTGGTCTTGTGCCGTCGGGACGTGTTAAACCTTCTAAAGCGGCCTGCATCATATTAACTGTGCCGGCTGCATGAAGGTTTGTCATATCAACATCAAGGCGAGATAAAACCGCCATTGATTTTTTAACTGTGTTTGGAATATCGTGAAGTTTTAAATCTAAAAAGATTTTGTGACCACGGGCTTTAATTTCGCGCACAATTTCGGGACCTTCGGCATAGAAAAGTTCCATACCAATTTTAACAAATGGCTTTTTTCCTGTAAATTTATCTAAAAATGTTAAAACCTGTTCCTTGCTTGCAAAATCGCAAGCGATAATTACGTCCTTGCCCATTAGTGTGCTCCTCCTATAATATCTTTTAAGTCGTTTATTTTATATTGTTCCATTGTTTTTGGTAACATATTTATAATGTCACGGCAAGCATAGGGGTTAACAAGGTTTGCCGCACCAACTTGCACAGCGGTTGCACCTGCAAGCATCATTTCAATTACATCTTCGGCAGTCTGAACGCCGCCCATACCGATTATCGGAATTTTTACCGCATCATAAACCTGATAAACCATGCGAAGTGCAACGGGTTTAATTGCAGGACCTGAAAAACCACCCATTTTGTTTGCTAAAATTGGTTTTTTGGTTTTTAAATCAATTCGCATACCTAAAAGTGTGTTAATAAGCGAAATACCGTCGGCGCCTTCGGCCTCGCAGGCCTTAGCAATTTCGGTAATGTCGGTAACATTTGGGGATAACTTTATGAAAACGGGTTTTGTGGTAACTTTTTTAACCGCTTTTGTCACTTCGGCAGCATTTTTTGCGCTTGTGCCAAATGCCAAACCACCACCGTGAACATTGGGGCAGGAAATATTAACTTCAAACCAACCAATTTGTTCTTCGGCGTCAAGCTTTTCGCAGGTATAGGTATAATCTTCAATAGAAAAGCCGCTTACATTTGCCATAACCTTTTTGTTAAAGCATTCTTTAAGTTTTGGAAGTTCGTGCGATATTACCTTTTCAACACCCGGGTTTTGAAGACCAACCGAATTAAGCATGCCGCTGTCACATTCGGCAATTCTTGGTGTGGGGTTTCCAAAACGTTCATCACGTGTGGTGCCTTTGAAAGAAAATGTGCCAAGGCGGTTAATGTCATAAAGGTCGGCAAATTCATAACCAAAACCAAAGGTGCCGCTTGCGGGGATAATGGGGTTATCAAGTTCGATACCGCATAAATTAACCTTTGTGCTTACCATATAATTTCCTCCCTATAAAGAACGGGACCGTCCTTGCAAATTCGCTTGTTGCCATATTTTGTTTTGCAGCTGCAACCCATACAAGCGCCAAAGCCACAGCCCATTCTTTCTTCAAAGCTGTATTGACCACTTGTTTTTGCAGTTTTTTCAATTGCTTTAAACATTGGCATTGGGCCACATGTGAAGAAATAGTCATAATCTTCGGGGAAAGCGTCGGTAACAAAACCCTTTACACCTTCGCTGCCATCAACAGTGGTAACAATAACATTAGCGCCAAGTTCTTTAAACGCTTTGTCATAAAAAATTTCGTTTTTGGTGTTAAAGCCCAAAATAACAGTGGGTTTTTTGCCCATTTTTAAAAGTTCTTTGCAAAGGTTATAAAGTGGGGGAATACCCACACCGCCACCAATTAAAAGTGGTTTTTCACAGGGCACTTCAGGGTTAAAACCGTTTCCAAGGCCAACCAACAAATCAAGCGTTTCGCCCGCCTTCATTGTTGACATTTGTTTTGTGCCGTCACCCACAACCTTATAAATTAAGGTTATGGTTTTGTCGTTATAATCACAAACGGAAATGGGTCTGCGTAAAAACTTGCCTTCAAGCTTAATGTTTACAAACTGACCGGGGGCAATAAGGGCGGAAGTGTCGCCCTCTAATACCATACTGAAAACAGTGTCAGTTAAAGCAAAGTTGTAAAGAATTTTATAAATTCCCTGTTTTACCATAAGTTTATCACCTTAAGCATCAATTGTAGAAATTGTAAGTGTTGTTTCTTCCAAAACATCCAAAAGAACACGAACAGTGTCAAGCGCAGTAAAGATAGTTACATTATTTTCGGTTGCAAATGCACGAATTTGGTGACCATCGTTTGCTTGACCACGGGCAGCGATATCGCTTGTGTTAATTACATAAGCAATGTGACCTTGGCGAAGAGCGTCACGAATTTCGTCAGCATCTTCACTTATTTTTTTCAATACACGGGTGTTTATGCCGTTTTCTTTAAGGAATTTTGCTGTGCCGCTTGTGGCTTCAATGTTAAAGCCAAGGTTATAGAAACGGCGAACAAGTGGTAATGCTTCATCCTTGTCTTTGTCGGCAATGGTAACGAATACTGTGCCGTAATTTTGCACCTTCATACCGCTTGCTTGCAATGCCTTTGAAAGCGCGCGGTTTAATTTATCATCATAACCAATGGCTTCACCTGTCGATTTCATTTCAGGTGAAAGGTAAGCGTCAAGACCACGAATTTTATTGAACGAGAACACAGGAACTTTTACATACCAACGGTTCTTTTCTTCGGGATAAAGGTCAAAAATGCCTTGTTCTTTCAAGGTTTTGCCTAAAATAACTTCGGTTGCAATGTCAGCAAGTGAATAACCTGTTGACTTTGAAAGGAATGGCACAGTACGAGAAGAACGTGGATTAACTTCGATAATGTAAACATTTTCGTTTTCATCAACGATAAACTGAATGTTGTAAAGACCCACAATGCCAATGCCGAGACCCAATTTTTTAGCATATTGCAAAATTGTGCCCTTAACCTTGTTAGAAATACTGAATGCGGGGTAAACGCTTATCGAGTCACCGCTATGGATACCTGTGCGTTCAACAAGTTCCATAATACCTGGGATAAATACATCTCTGCCGTCGCAAATAGCATCAACTTCAACTTCTTTACCTTGAATATATTTATCAACCAAAACAGGACGGTCTTCATCAATTTCAACCGCAGTTTTAAGGTATTTGCGAAGTTGTTCTTCATCGGCTACAATTTGCATTGCACGGCCACCCAATACGAAGGATGGGCGAACAAGCACGGGATAACCAATTTCAGCAGCGGCTTTTATGCCGTCTTCAATTTTTGTAACAGCCTGACCCTTTGCTCTCGGAATATTAAGCTCATTAAGAAGATTTTCAAAAGCGTTTCTATCCTCTGCTTTATCAATAGCGGCACAGTCGGTACCGATAATCTTAACACCTCTGTCGGTAAGGGGCTGTGCCAAGTTAATGGCAGTCTGACCGCCAAGAGATGCGATAACGCCTTCAGGTCTTTCAAACTCAATGATGTTCATAACATCTTCGGGAGTAAGCGGCTCGAAATAAAGCTTATCTGCCGTA
>JAZKYB010000215.1:0-8451 GCA_045611905.1 Acutalibacteraceae bacterium
CTTGTATGTTTTTTCCTTCGGATTGATTACATGCCACCTACGGTGGATTACATACATTTTCTTGCGAAAATGGTTACATCGACACTGCGTGTTGATTATATACAACGCTACGCATTGATTTATTTATTATTTTATGCTATACTGTAAACAGAAGTTTGTGATAAATAATTTAACCCTAAAATTTAAGTAGGGGGAATTATGAAACATTCGGTTATGAACGGTAGATGGTTTATTCGTTATTTTATAATATAAAAAATTAAAGGAAATTATTTATGAAACTTGTACTATTAACTGCATTGGGAATTGGTATGGCAACGGTTTTTGGCGCGCTTATTGGCTTTATATTCAAAAAAGTGTCGCACAAATTTTCCGATATTGTGTTGTCATTTGCGGCGGGCGTTATGTTGGCGGCGGCTGTAATTGGTTTGATTTTACCGTCGCTTGAATATGAAAACTTTTATGGAATCGTAACGGTTGTCGGCATTTTTGCGGGTGCGGCTTCGCTTAGTCTTTTTGATAAATTTGTGCCGCATTTGCACCGTTTAATAGGTGTTGAAGCCGAAGACCACAATAACGAAAATTTAAACAAGGTTTTACTTTTTGTAATGGCAATTGCTTTGCACAATTTGCCCGAAGGCATTGCGGCGGGTGTTGGCTTTGGTACGGGTGACACAACACAGGCATTGTTAATTGCGGGCGGCATTGCGCTTCAAAACGTACCTGAAGGCATGGTTATTATTGGGCCCATGTTGTCAGCGGGTGTTTCACCAAGAAAAACCTTTGTTTGCGCTTTAGTAACCGGCGCAGTTGAAGTGGTTGGTGCGCTAATAGGTTATTTTGCAGTAAGTGTTGCAACAGTAATTTTGCCGTTTGCACTTGCTTTTGCGGGCGGCACAATGCTTTATGTAATAAGCGACGAAATGATACCCGAAACCCACGCACACGGTCACCAAAGGGGTGCAACCTATGCGCTTTTGGTTGGCTTTTGTGTAATGCTTATAACTGATTTATTATTGGGTTAAAATTAACCGTCGGTCATAAGGCCGACGGTTTTAAATATTTTATGGTTCTTCAAAAATGCCTAAATCAAGTGGGGTATAGGTAAAGACAATAAACATAATCGCCATTGCCAATAACCAAACAAGCGCTAATATGGAAGCAAGTTTGCCGTGAATTAAGCCGCTGCTTGCCAAAATCCATTTTACTGCTAACATAAAAATTAAGGCAATGTAATATATTGCAATGTTAAACCATTCGATTTTAAAGCCCAATACACCCGAATATGTGTAAAAAATGGTTAGAATTGTCATTAGCCCAACAATAAGTGAAATTGCAACTGCCGGTGCATAACTTGAAGCATTATCTTTAATTGTAAAACATTCAAATATTGAAAATAAAACAGTGGGGAAAAACAGTAACTTCAAATGTTCCCAAGGACTTTCGTTAACGGGGAAGAAATACCCCACAATTGTGTTTTTGTCTGACCAATTATAAAAAAAGTGGCCAAATCCGCCAACTGCGCCGATGAACACAAGCGCAAAAATTAAATTTTTAAGTTTCATAATAAAAAATCCTCCATATTAAAATTATATGGAGGATTTGTAAATTTATTATGGATTACAGCTTTTACAGGGTGTGTAACCGTTTTTTATAAAATCGTTATAGCTTGAAAAATAAACCTTGTTTTCTTCGCTAAGCTTTTGTGCCCATGTGCATTCGGCAAAGTGAAATTTTTTGGTCGATTTACTGCCAACATAGGCCTTTGTAACGGGTTTTGGTTTTGCAATGGTGACATTATCACCGTCAATACTTTCCGGCATTTCACCCTTGGCAGTTTCACCGTTTGGCAATAAGACCTCAATTTCCTTGCGGGAATTATTATTATTTGTATTGTTGTCGCAACCAACAAGAAATATTAAATTTAAACAAAGCACAAAAATTATAATCTTTTTCATATATACCACCCATAATTTTATTATATAAAACTTTTTGTTGAAGTAAAGGGGAAAATATAATAAAATATAATTTAAAGGCAGGTGATTTTAATGGATATAAGACAATTAAAGCAAAAAGCCAATAATTTACCCTTAAAGCCCGGTGTTTATATTATGAAGGACAAAACCGGAAAAGTAATTTATATCGGCAAGGCAAAGGCGCTTAAAAACCGTGTTACACAGTATTTTGGCGCTGGCAATCAACACACCGAAAAGGTGCGACGAATGGTTTTTAATGTTGATAATTTTGAATATATAGTTTGCGATAGCGAATTTGAAGCATTAATTCTTGAAAATTCGCTTATAAAACAGCACCAACCAAAATATAACATTTCGCTTAAGGATGACAAAGGCAGTTTTTACATTAAAATCACCGATGAAAAATGGAAACGAATTAAAAAAGCCATGTCTTTGGATAAATCAGGGGAATATATAGGCCCTTATAATTCGGGTTTTATTGTGTCGCAAACAATTGATGAAGTGCAAAAAATATTCAAATTGCCAAGTTGCAACCGCAGTTTTGACAAACCCACAAAGCCATGCCTTGATTATCACATAGGTCTTTGTGATGCACCTTGCAAGGCAAATATTTCGGTTAATGATTATAATAAAGCAGTGGCATCGGCGGTGGAATATATTAAAAACGGTGAAATTACCGAAAATGCAATTGCCGCTTTAACAAAGCAAATGGAAGACGCCGCCGAAAATCTTAATTTTGAACTTGCGGCACGACTTCGCGACCGTATTAATGCTATCAACAGAATTAAGCAAAAACAAAAGGTTGTTGAAATTAGTTATAAAGAGCAAGATGTTTTTGCGTCTGTTATTTTTGATAAAACTGCGTGTGTTGCAGTGCTGAAATTTCGTAACTTCAAGCTTTGGGATAAACAACATTTTTTCATTGATGATGTTGCTGATAAGGCGGAATTTTATACCGAATTTTTACAACAATATTATGCCGATAAAACCGATATTCCATCACGAATATTAGTTGATTTTGAATTAGAAGAAACTGAACTTTTAGAAAGCTGGCTTGGAAATATAACCAATAAAAAGGTAAGCATTGTTGTGCCAAAGCAAGGCGAACAAAAACGAATAATTGCGATGTGCCAACAAAATGCAGTGCAAAATCTTTCGGAAAAGACCGAAAAAACCACCCGTGAAATGTCGGTTTTAAACGAACTTAAAGACCTTTTAAATTTAGAAAATGTGCCACGCATAATAGAAGCTTATGACATATCAAATATGTCGGGCGACAATAATGTTGCGGGTATGATTGTTTTTAAGGATGCAAAGCCGTTTAAAGCGGGGTATAAGCGCTTTAAAATTAAAAGCTTTTTGGGTCAGGATGATTATCGTTCTATGGCCGAAGTGCTTGACCGCCGTTTTAGTGAGTATGAAAAAGGTGAAAATGAAAGCTTTAAAACCTTGCCCAATTTAATTTTGCTTGACGGTGCAAAGGGGCAAATTGGCGCAGTATTGCCAATTTTAGAAAAATATGGTGTTAACATTCCTATTTTCGGTATGGTTAAGGATAGTAAACACCGCACCCGTGCCATTGCAACAACGGGTGGGGATATTGTTATAAAATCTAACCGAAGGGTGTTTGCTTTTATCACCAATATTCAAGATGAAGTTCACCGTTTTGCCATTAGTTATCAAAAACAACTTCAAAGCAAAAAAATGCTTGGAAGGGAACTTACCAATATTAAAGGTATTGGCGATAAAAAAGCAAATGCGCTTTTAAAACATTTTGGCAGTATGACAAAAATCAAAAATGCTGATATAAATTCACTTGTGGCTGTGAATGGCATAAGTGAAGCTAATGCACGAGATATTGTAGAATATTTTAACTAAGTGTAAACTTTTAATTGACTTTAATACTTTAGTGTGTTAATATAACTTTGTATGATAGAGGTGCGGTTTTCATTAGTAGCACTGTTTTTAAATGACAGTTTAGGTGTGAAAGGGAAAATTGCCGAAACAAAACAAGTTCTGTCAAGCTGTTTTGTTGGTTTGCCTGCATAATATGGGGCTGACTGTCACTTTTTTGTGGAGAGCTATCGGCAATTTATTTTTTAAATTTCCGTAATTGCTCGTTTGCAGTTACGGTTTTTTTATTTTATTTTTTAAGGAGAAATTAAAAATGAAAGCAAAGCAAATTATCCCTAAGTTGCTAATTATTGCATTCGTTGTGGGCTTTGGTGTACTTTGTGCTTTCACAGGCGATATTAAAGAACCTGTTGGCACACTTTGGTCACTTTTTCCACCTGTAATTGCAATCGGTTTAGCACTTCTCACTAAGGAAGTTTATTCTTCACTTTTTGTTGGTATTTTGGCAGGTGGCTTACTTGCAACCGGTTTTAAACCCATTCAAACAATCGATGCTATTACAACCGAAGGCTTAATCGCATCTGTTTCCGGTACTGCCGGTATCTTTGTGTTCTTGGTTGTTTTGGGTATTATTGTTGCTCTTTTAAACAAGGCAGGCGGCGCACAGGCATTTGGCCGTTGGGCTGCTAAAAATGTTAAGGGTAAGGTTGGCGCTTCACTTGCTACTTTTGCATTTGGCGTTTTAATCTTTATTGATGACTATTTCAACTGCTTGACAGTTGGTGCGGTTATGCGCCCCGTTACCGATAAAGCAAAAATTTCACGCTCTAAATTGGCTTACCTTATCGACGCTACTGCAGCACCTATTTGTATGATTGCTCCCATTTCTTCTTGGGCTGCTGCCGTTTCTGAATATGCACCCGACGGTGTAAGCGGTATCGGTATGTTTATTAAGGCAATTCCTTACAATTTCTATTCATTAATGACATTTGTGTTCATTATCGCACTTGTACTTATGAAGTTCGATTACGGCCCAATGAAGCTTCACGAAATAAATGCTAATAACGGTGACCTCTTCACTTCAGGTACCGTTTCTGCAAATGAAGAAGACGAAACACCCGCTACTGACCGTGCGCGCGTTATCGACCTTGTTTTACCAATTGTTGTATTAATCGGTATTTGTGTTTATGCACTTTTCTATGTTGGTAGATGCATGGGTGAAGAATGGGTATTTGCTTCTGCAAATTATGATAAATCACTTGGCTTTATTGATGCTTTCTCAAACACTGACGCTACCGTTGGTCTTCCTTGGGGCGGTATTATCGCACTCTTATTTGTAATTATTTACTTTGTTGCTCGCCGCCTTATTAGCTTCAAGGATGCTATGGCTTGTGTGCCTAAGGGCTTTATCGCAATGGTTCCTGCAATTCTTATTCTTACTATGGCAACATCACTTAAGAATATGACCGGTCTTTTGGAATCTAGCACATTTGTTGAAGGTGCTTTAGCAAACGCTAGTGCGCTAAACAATTTCTTACCTGCTATTATCTTCGTTGTTGCTTGTGCTATCGCATTTGCTACCGGTACTTCTTGGGGTACCTTTGGTATTCTTATTCCCATCGTTACCAGCATTTTTGATATCGGTTCACCTTTGGGCATTATGAGTATGTCTGCTTGCCTTGCAGGTGCTGTTTGCGGCGACCATTGCTCACCGATTTCTGACACAACAATCATGTCATCTGCTGGTGCACAATGCGACCACATCAACCACGTTTCAACACAGTTACCTTATGCATTAACTGTTGCAGGTATTTCTTTTGCAAGCTATATCTTTGCAGGTTTTGTTCAAAATTCTTGGATTTCACTCATATTCTCATCAGTTCTTACAGTAGCTGTTCTCTTTGTTATTAAAGCAGTTACCAACAAGAAAACCGCATAATTATTATTGAAATTTTAATCCGTTGCAGGTATACTATACTTGTAACGGATTTTTATTTTTAGGAGATTATTTTGGCTAAGAGAGAATTTGAAAAACATATTGAAATTGAACGCAGTATTATAAAAAAATACCGCAAAACTATTTGGGTAAATTTCATTGCCGCTGTGCAAGAATATGATTTGATACAAGAAAATGATAAAATTGCAGTGTGTATTTCAGGCGGTAAGGATTCAATGATACTTGCAAAATGTATGCAGCAACTTCAAAAACACAGTTCTTATCCATTCGAACTTGTTTTTTTGGTTATGGACCCCGGTTATACACCTGAAAATCGTGCCCTTATTGAAGAAAACGCAAAAACTTTAAACATACCTGTTCATATTTTTGAAAGTGATATTTTTGACGTTACAACCCGTGTTGGTGGGTCACCTTGTTATTTGTGTGCCCGTATGCGACGTGGTTGCTTATACAGTAAAGCTAAAGAACTTGGCTGTAATAAAATTGCTTTGGGTCACCATTTTAATGATGTTATTGAAACAGTTTTAATGAGCATGTGTTATTCAAGTGAAATTAAAACAATGTTGCCAAAACTTCACAGCACTAATTTTGAAGGTATGCAGTTAATAAGGCCGCTTTATAGGGTTAAAGAGGATGACATTATTTCCTGGGCAAACTATAACGGGCTTCGCTTTTTGCAGTGTGCTTGTAAATTAACACAAGAAAGCAAAGACAGGGAAGACCTTTCAAAACGAAAGGAAACCAAGGCGCTTATTAAGTATATGAAAACAATTAACCCACATGCTGATGATAACATTTTTAGAAGTTTACACAATGTTAACCTTGCAACAATGCCGGCATATCGTGACTGTGATTTGGGTGAAATACATTCGTTTTTAGAAAAGTTCAATGAGAAAAAATAAAAAAGAGCCATTATGGCTCTTTTTTTATTATATCTTTAATTACTTCGCCTGCGATTATAAGACCTGCGGCAGAGGGTACAAAGCTTATGCTTGGGGGGGTGCGGTCGTTAGTTTTTATGGGCAATTCCTTTGAATATAAAACCTTTAATTTTTTTATACCGCGTTTTTTAAGTTCATACCGCATAACTTTTGCAAGCGGACAAACGCTTGTTTTATAAATATCGGTCACTTCAAACTTGGTTGGGTCAAGTTTGTTTCCCGTACCCATTGAAGCAATAAGTGGGGTGCCACATTCTTGGCATTTAACCGCAAGTTCAATTTTAGCAGTAACATTGTCAATTGCATCAACAACATAATCATATTTTGAAAAATTAAATTGGTTAGAATTTTCGGGTAAAAACAAAATAGGGAAGGTGTTAACAACGGCATTTGGGTTAATATCTAAAATTCTATCACGCATTACCAAAACCTTTTGTTTGCCAACGGTAGAATGTAAAGCAATTATTTGACGGTTAAGGTTTGTGATATCAACACAGTCACTGTCAATTAAATCAATTTTGCCAACACCTGCACGGGCAAGTGCTTCAACCACAAAACCGCCAACACCACCAACACCAAAAACTGCAATGTGACAATTTTTAAGTTTTTCTAAAGCTGTTTTACCTATTAAATTTTCTGTTCGAGAAAATTCGCTGTTCATAAACATTTTCCTTTTAACTTTTATGTTTTAATTTTAAATGCTACCGAATTTTTTGTCAATAAGCTTTGTAGAAAAATGGCGGAATTACGCATTTTATGTAATTTTACAACTTTTATAAGGAAGTTTTGACAAATTGCTTGATTTATATGTCATAATATGGTAATATATAGCCATATTCAAACAAAACGGAGGAAATATTATGGAAAAAAAGTTAAAAATTGTAATTGCGGATGATATCAATGATTTTTCAAAAAATTGTGAAAGAGTACTTAAAAGTTATGGTATGGAGGTAATTCTTACCGTAAAGGATGGTTTAAAGGTAATAGATACAGTAAAAAAAGAAAAGCCCGATGTTTTACTTACTGAAATTTTTATGCCAAACCTTGATGCTTTAGGTGTTTTGGATATTATTGGCAAAATGGATAAAAGAGATGCGCCGCTTGTTATGGTGACCTCCGGTTATGCTAACCCAAGAATTGAAAAAGAAATTTTAAATGCAGGCGCTTGTTATTATTTTTTAAAACCGTTTGACGCTAATCAAATGGCCGAAAGAATTATAAAGCTTTCGGGTTGGAAAAACGAAAAAGCACCGATTTTAGTAAATAACAATGCGATTGGTGATAACGAGCTTGAGATTATGGTGACCGAAATAATGCACCAAATTGGTGTGCCGGCACACATTAAGGGTTATCATTATTTGCGCGAATCAATAATTTTAGCAGTAAAAAACAGCGAAATTATCAATTCGGTTACTAAATTATTATACCCCACAATTGCAAAACTTCATTCCACAACTCCTTCAAGGGTTGAAAGAGCAATCCGCCACGCAATTGAAGTTGCGTGGGACAGGGGTGATATTGATGTTTTGAATTCATACTTTGGTTATACAATTCAAAGTCAACGAGGAAAACCCACAAATTCTGAATTTATTGCAATGATTAGTGATAAACTTAGATTAAAACTTAAAATAGGTTAAAATTAACGCCCGAAAGGGCCTTTTTTTAATATAAATATTGAAAAAATTTTTTTATTGTGATAATATTTATAAAATTATATAGGAGGGTG
>JAZKYB010000216.1:0-1244 GCA_045611905.1 Acutalibacteraceae bacterium
CCTCTAAAATGTTATGTAAACTTCTTATGTAAACTATACAATATCTTGATTACAACAAATTATGTAAACTCAATTTATTGTAAAATAATTCTTTATTTTTTTAAAAAAATATGTTATACTTTTGTTGGAGATGATAATATGAGCAAAACCGCAATTATTACAGGTGCATCAAAAGGCATAGGTGCCGCAACCGCAATTCTTTTTGCACAAAAAGGTTATAATGTTGTACTTAATTACAATAACTCTTATGAATCCGCTTCCCTACTCGCTCGTTCGCTTCAAAGCAACGGTTTTTCGGTAACACCAATTAAAGCAAATGTTGCAAACCGCTTAGAAGCCGAACTTTTAATTAAAGAAGCGCTTTACAAATATGGCAGTATTGATGTTATTGTAAATAATGCCGGCGTGGCTTTTGAAGGCCTTATCACCGAAACTGACGAAGTTGATTTTGATAGAATTATCGACATTAACCTTAAAGGCACTTTCAACTGCTGCAAAGCTGCTGCACAGGTTATGATTAACCAAAAACATGGCAAAATCATCAACGTATCTTCTATGTGGGGTCAGGTTGGCGCTTCTTGCGAAGTTGCATACAGCGCTTCGAAAGCGGGCGTAATTGGTCTTACAAAGGCACTTGCGAAAGAATTAGCACCATGTGGCATTACAGTTAATTCTGTTGCCCCCGGTATTGTTGAAACCGCAATGAATTCAAACCTCACCCTTGAAGAATTAACAAATTTTGTCGAAACAATTCCGCTTGGTAGAATGGGCTCTGCCGAAGAAATTGCACAAACGATTTACTTCTTGGCAAGCGACAACGCCGACTACATAACAGGTCAAGTTATTGGTGTAAACGGTGGTTATGTAATTTAATTTTAAAAATTTAAGACCTCTATCAATTTGATAGAGGTCTTTTTTTATATCTTATTATAAAATCTTTTTAAAACTTCACACATTGGAATAATTAAAATTGCTAATAAAACGGCAACTATAAACTGCCATAATTTAAGGATAGTTAACCCAAACATAAAACCAACCGGTGTGAAAACAAAGAAAATTATTATAAAAGCTGTTGAAAATACTGATAAATTCATAAATCGGTTAGAAAATACATCGGTTGTAAATATACTTCCCACAAGTTTCGAATTATAACAATGTAAAAGTTGGGCAATACCAAGCGTTACAAATGCCATTGCTGTTGCAACTTCTGGTGATGTGAATTGACCGATAATGTATGAAATAAG
>JAZKYB010000217.1:0-3226 GCA_045611905.1 Acutalibacteraceae bacterium
TTTATGGACCCTTTGGCAGATAAAATGCTAACCACTAGCGCTTATCTTGGTTTTATGTTTATCTACGGTACAACAAAATTCAGTTGGCATATAGTTGTAATTACATTTATCGTTTTATTCAGAGAGTTTGCGGTATCTTCCATTCGTTTAGTAGCCGTAACAGCAGGTGGTAAGGTAGTAGCCGCTAATATGTGGGGCAAATGCAAGACCGTAAGCCAAATGGCAGGTATAATAGTGGCTCTTGCTGTGTATGCATTAAATGAAATCCTACCGCTTAGCGAGAGTGTATTTGGGGTTTTAGATATAGTTATTATTGCTCTTTTCTGGCTTTCAGCAGTGCTTTGTGTAATTTCGGGCGCTATTTATATCTGGGGCGGAAGAGAATATATTGCTAACGCAAAATAAACAGTAGGTGACATTTTTGTTTAAACGACTTATTGAAGATGTAAACGCAGTGCGCGAACGTGACCCTGCCGCACGTAATTTTTGGGAGGTTTTCTTCCTTTATCCGGGCGTTAAGGCAATTCGTATGCATCGTATCGCACACTTTTATTATAAACACAATTTAAAATTCTTGGCTCGGTATGTGTCGCAAAGGGCGGTTAGAAAAACCGGCATTGAAATTCACCCCGGTGCTACAATTGGACGCCGCTTGGTTATTGACCACGGTGTTGGTATTGTTATTGGTGAAACCACCGAAATTGGTGATGATGTGCTTATTTATCAAGGTGTTACCCTTGGTGGTACGGGTAAAGATGTTGGCAAACGCCACCCCACTATTGGTAACAATGTTATGATTTCGGCCGGCGCAAAGGTTTTGGGACCATTTAAAATTGGTGACAATTCGCGCGTGGCGGCAGGTGCGGTGGTGCTTAATGAAGTTCCGCCAAATTCTACCGTTGTTGGTGTGCCTGCAAGAATTGTAAAGCAAGACGGCAAACGTGTCGCGCTTGACCAAATTCATATACCCGACCCTGTAAAACAAAAAATGGATGCTTTGGAAGAACGCATTTCACAGCTTGAGTCACTTTTAAAGGAGAAAAATTAAACCATGAAAATTTTTAATACTTTAACCCGTCAAAAAGACGAATTTGTACCAATAAACGAAGGCGAAGTTAAAATTTATGCTTGCGGCCCCACCGTTTATAACTATATTCACATTGGTAATGCGCGTCCCCTTTGTGTTTTTGACGTTTTGCGCCGTTATTTTGAATGGCGTGGTTATAAGGTGAATTTTGTTCAAAACTTTACCGATATTGACGATAAACTTATCAATAAAGCAAATGCAGAAGGCATTACCGTGCCACAAGTTGCCGAACGCTTTATTGGTGAATTTTGGACCGATGCTAAAGGTCTTAATGTGCGTGAAGCTACTGTTCATCCCCGTGCTACCGACAATATTGCCGAAATTCAGGCAATTATTTCAACCTTAATAGAAAAGGGCTATGCTTACGAAGCAGCAGGCGATGTTTATTACCGTGCTAAAAAGTTTAAAGAATATGGCAAGCTTTCACACCAACCACTTGAAGATTTGGAAGCCGGCGCACGCATTGAAACAGGCGACATTAAGGAAGACCCTATGGACTTTTGCCTTTGGAAAGGTGCAAAACCCGGCGAACCATTTTGGGAATCCCCCTGGGGCAATGGCCGTCCCGGTTGGCATATTGAATGCTCGGCAATGGCTTGCCGTTACCTTGGTACTACCATTGACATTCACTGCGGTGGTTTAGACCTTACTTTCCCACACCACGAAAACGAAATTGCCCAAAGTGAAGCAGCACACGGTTGCGAATTTGCACATTATTGGATGCACAACGGTTTTATCAATGTTGACAACCACAAAATGTCAAAATCTTTAAATAACTTCTTCACAGTTCGTGATGTTGCTGAAAAATACGGCTATGAACCAATTCGTTATTTCCTTATTTCTTCACAATACAGAAGCCCGATAAATTATTCGGTTGATATTATTGAACAAGCAAAAAATTCGCTTGAACGCCTTTATACCTGCCGTGATAATTTGGATTTTGCAATTAAAAATGCTGCAGATGGTGGCGAAGCACCCGCCTTTGTTGAAACTGCAAAGAACGATTTTATCACCGCTATGGAAGACGACCTTAACACCGCCGACGCTTTGGCGGCAATTTTCACCTTAGTGCGTGAAATCAACACCGCTATTGCAAATGGGCTTCAAAAGAATGGTCTTTTGGCATGTGCCGATATGTTTGACCAATTAACAGGTATTTTAGGTCTTGTATACAACCGCAAGGAAGAAGTTTTGGATAGCGATATAGAGGCACTTATTGATGCCAGAACCGAAGCCAGAAAGAACCGTGACTTCAAAACTGCGGACGAAATTCGTGACAAATTAAAAGAAATGGGTATCGTTTTAGAAGATACCCCACAAGGCGTAAAATGGAGCAGAGCATAACAAAATTTGAACCCTTGGGTAATGAATTTGGGCTGTGGGTGTCGAATAATCACACCTTCGGCACCGATGCCATATTGCTTTCTAACTTTGCCAAAGCCACCCAAAAAGATAAAATGGTGGATTTGGGAACCGGCTGTGGTATAATTCCGCTTTTAATGTTAAGAGACGGCAATTTGCAAAGTGCGGTTGGTGTTGATATAAGTTGTGAAGCAATAGATTTGGCACAAAAAACCAAGGAAGATTTAAAACTTTCAAACATAGAATTTTTAAATTCGGATTTAAACGATTTGAAAGGCAAAATACCTTTTGGTTGTCATACTTTGGTGACCTGCAACCCGCCTTACAAGGCAAATGGTGCGGGGCTTCAAAATCCAAACGAGCGCCACAAGGTTGCCCGCCACGAAATTGAATGTTCGCTAGAGGATATAATTAAAGTTTCTGCTAAACTTTTACAAACAAGCGGTCGGCTTTGTATCTGCCACCGCCCCGAACGCCTTTGCGAATTATTAAAGCTTATGAGCGACAATAAAGTTGAACCCAAAAGACTTCGCCTTGTTTGTCAACGAAAGGGCGAAGAGCCGTGGCTTGTTTTGGTTGAAGGCAGGCGTTGCGGAAAAAGCGGAATGCGCATTGAACCAACCCTTTACATTGAAGAAAACGGCAGTTTTTCGGATGAAATGATTAAAATTTACGGAATTTATAAGGAGGCATATTTGAAGTGAGCGGTAAACTTTATGTGGTCGGCACGCCTATTGGCAATTTGTCCGACTTTTCACCCCGTGCTATAACCACACT
>JAZKYB010000218.1:0-3229 GCA_045611905.1 Acutalibacteraceae bacterium
ACCGCTTGGCCTCCGACTTCTTAAAGGTGGGCTTTTGCTTGCGGCGGTTGTTGGCTTAACAGTGCTTTCACTTGGCGGTTTGCTTCCAACCTGGTCGGCTTATATTCTTTGGGCAATCTTCCTTATATTTATGATAAGCAATGTTATTGAAGGTAAAAAAGGTGCTGAAAATGACACAATTGATGCCCACGAAAAGAAAGAAATTCCTTCAAAAATTTTCTTCTTTATAATTGGTACCGCTTCAATTGTTTTTGGTGCTGAATTCCTTGTTTCTTCGGGTAAGACAATTGCTTCGGGCATTGGCATTAGCGAAACAATTATTGGCTTTACAGTTATTGCGCTGGGCACATCTTTGCCCGAATTGGTCACAACCCTTACTGCAATTCGCAAAAAGGAAGCATCACTTTCGGTTGGCAACATTATTGGTGCAAATATTATCGACACAACCTTAATTCTTCCACTTTGTGCTGTTATAAACGGCACTGCACTTCCTGTTGAAAGGGTTAACCTTGTTTTCGATTTCCCGGTTTGCATCGCTGCTTGCGCTGTTGCAGTTATCCCCACAATTATATTTGGAAAGTTTAAAAAATGGCAGGGCTTTGCACTTCTTGCAATTTATGTTTTGTATATGCTGTTTTTAATTCTTAACGAAACAGGCGTTATAGCATTAGCATAAAAATAAAAACACAACCCCCAACCACTTAAGCGGTTGGGGGTTTAAATTTTATGGTTTTAATATTTGTTCAATTTGATTTTTAACCAAGTTGAATGCCTGTTCGTTTTTGCCGCCGTTTAAAATAATGTCGGCATACACTTTTGTGGGATTAACATAAGTGTTGTGCATTGGCTTGACGGTGGTTAAATATTGGTCAATAACACTATCAAGGTCACGGCCGCGTTCTTGCATATCACGCTTTGCACGGCGCAAGATACGCTCGTCCGCATCGGTTTCAACATAAATTTTAAGGTCCATACATTCCCTTAATGCAACATCGTGAAAAATTAAAATGCCGTCAATTAAAATAATGGGACGTGGTTCAATTTTGGTTACTTTGTCACTTCGTGTATGCTTTGTGAAATCATAAACCGGACAAAGTGCGATTTTGCCGTTTTTAAGTTTTTCCAAATGCTGCACCATAAGGTCAAATTCCAATGCTTCGGGTGCATCATAATTTAGGTGTGCGCGTTGCTCTAAGGGTAATTCATCGTGGGGCAGATAATAATTGTCACAGCTTATTAAAGAAATTTGTTCGGGAAAGGCCTGTTTTAAACGACCTGCAAATGTAGATTTGCCCGACCCACTTCCGCCGGCAATACCAATAATATATGGTTTCATATTTTGCGCTCCTAAAAAATAAAGTTTTGTTTAAATTAGTATAACTTAGAAAGCGTTAAGGTGTCAAGGGTGCGATTATCTTTGTTGCGGCTTTTTTGTATGTATCAAAAAATACAACACATAATACCATAAAAGGAGATGTGTTTTATGATTGAAAAAGATACTATTAAGCTTTTGCGAGAATGTGATGCAGGCATAAAAATGGGTGTAAAATCTATAAACGATGTTTTAGACCGTGTTGAAAGCAAAGAACTTGAACAACTTTTAAACGCCTGCAAGGACGAACACGACAAGCTTGACAAAGAACTGCAAGAACTTCTTGGCAAGTATCAAGACGAAGGCAAAGACCCAAATATGATGGCAGAAGCCATGGCAAAAGTTAAAACCGAAATGAAACTTAAAATGCATGAAGATGACAACACCGTTGCCGACCTTATTACCGATGGTTGTAATATGGGTGTTAAATCGCTTAATAAATATTTAAATCAATATGCTGCGGCGGATGAAAAATCGAAAGATATCACTAAACGTCTTATTAATTTAGAGGCACAGTTGGCAATTGATTTAAGAAAGTTTTTATAATTTTAAAACAGCCGGCAAAACGGCTGTTTTTTATTGTGTTTAAAGCGGCTTAATACACTATATATTGTGGGGATTTTACCACTTTTAAAAGGGGTGAAAAAATATTAAAAATATGTTTGACATATTGACTCTTATGTGGTAAAATGGTCTAGCGTGAAATATTATGCGGTATTATGTTTTGCCGTATAAATCACAGTTTTTTAGAAAGGAGAGATTCCACAGTGCCAACCTTTAACCAATTAGTTCGCAGTGGTCGTGAAACAATCGAAAAGAAGGCAAAGGCCCCCGCTCTTTTAAAGGGTTACAACTCTATGAAGAGAACAGCTACAGACAATGATTCTCCACAGAAGCGTGGCGTTTGCACAGCCGTTAAGACTTCTACACCTAAGAAGCCTAACTCTGCTCTCCGTAAAATTGCAAGAGTACGTCTTTCCAACGGAATCGAAGTTTCAGCTTACATTCCCGGAATCGGTCATAACTTGCAGGAGCACAGCGTTGTTCTTATTCGTGGAGGACGTGTTAAGGACCTTCCCGGTGTGCGTTACCACATCGTAAGAGGTGCTCTTGATACCCAGGGTGTTGCAAACAGAATGCAGAGCCGTTCTAAGTATGGAGCAAAGCGTCCAAAAACAGGTGCAAAGTAATTTGAATTGAGAAAATTTCTACTGCATTCCGAGCAGTGGCTGTTATATATATAATGTGCCTTTGCTTGGTGCAACGGGAAGTTACTCGAGTACCTATGATATCATTACTATGAAGGAGGGAAGCAAAGTGCCAAGAAGAGGCTTTATTGCTAAACGAGAGGTATTGGCGGATCCGGTTTACAATTCTAAGATTGTTACTCGCCTTATCAACAACATTATGCTTGACGGTAAGAAGGGTGTAGCACAGAAGATTGTTTACGGCGCATTCGACATTATCAGTGAAAAAACAGGTAAAGACCCCATCGAAGTATTTGAAGAGGCTATGGAAAACGTTATGCCTCAGTTAGAGGTTAAGGCTGTCCGTAAGGGCGGTGCTACCTATCAAGTACCTTTTGAGGTTAGACCCGAAAGAAAGCAGACCTTAGGTCTTCGTTGGTTAACAACCTATAGCCGCACACGTTCTGAAAGAACAATGAAGGAGCGTCTTGCCGGTGAAATTATGGATGCTGTCTACGGTATCGGCGGCGCTGCTAAGAAGCGTGAAGATACACATAAGATGGCAGAAGCAAACAGAGCGTTTGCACATTACAGATGGTAATTCTGGACGAATTTTAATGTTTCCGCTTAATGCGGATTGGAGGTTAATATGCCAAGAAAAGTATCTCTT
>JAZKYB010000219.1:0-2080 GCA_045611905.1 Acutalibacteraceae bacterium
CCTGCCGCCGCCGAGTCAGTAATCTTACTGTCAGCCGAAGCGGTAATTGCAAGGCCTTGATTTTTGATTTTATTCATCACAAGCCCAAACGAAAACATATCTTCGCTATAAATTTCGGTAGCTTCAATGTCGTATACACCCATACCGTCACCGATTATAAAAATAATATTTTTAGGTGTTTTAAATTCGCTAGCGATAATTTCTTCCACAGCGGATTTTGTAATATTTATTTGTCCATCATCAGTCCAACCGATATTATCACGGCACGCCGTTAAAGAAAACAGCAAAATTGCCGCTAAAAATATTGCTAATATTTTTTTCATAATAATACCCCTTAAATTGTTCTATATTTCAATTTTACCTTAACGCAAAGCAATTGTCAATAAAATGAAAAAGCAGAGAGCCAAGCCCTCTGCTTTTAATTATTCTTCATCATCAACGAAAACAACATTTTCAAGTTCTAACACTTTTGATATATCAAACTTTAATTGCTTTTCAATTACAACCACAATTGCAATATGTTTACTGTAACCACTTTTTGCAGGTAATATTTTGTAGGGGCAATCGTGATTTACCAATTCTCTAACCTGGTTAATTACCTTATTGGTTTTATACATATCATCAATTTCTATGTAAACAACTTCGTTCTTTCTTTTATATTTTTCAAATTTTGAAAGAAGGACAATGGCAATAAACATAAATATTGAAGTAATTATTGCGCCCGAATAAAAACCGCAACCCAAAGCAATGCCCACAACACTTGTTGCCCAAATGCCTGCCGCAGTTGTAAGGCCTGAAACAACATTGTTGTTTTTGATAATAATCATACCAACGCCCAAGAAACCAATACCTGACACAACCTGTGCTGAAATACGGGTAACGTCGCCGGTATAATTCATATAATCGGCCAAATATGTACCTATCATAGAGGTTAAAGCCGCACCTAAACAAACAAGAATGTGTGTTCTCATACCTGCTGCACGGCCGTGACGAGCACGCTCGCTACCGAAAATTCCGCCGATAATAACGGCTAATATGGTTCTTAAAGCAACCTCAAACACAAACTTCCAATCAAGTGTTGCTGCTTTGAAAATTTCACTTAAATAATCCCAAACTATCATTACGTGTGCCCCCTCTTTTAATATCTATAAAATAATTATATAATTATATACCAATAATTTAAAATTGTCAAGTTTTGGGGTATAAAAACACCGCCGATTTAACCATTTACGAAAAACCTGCGGTGTTAATTTTACATTCTAATAATCTCTGCCTCGCCACCTAAAACGGTTTGCTCGGTAATTACAATTTTTTTAATTGTCTTATCAGATGGTGCTTCAAACATAAGGGGTTGCAAAACGCCTTCAATTATAGACCTAAGTCCACGGGCACCGGTTTTGCGTTCGATTGTAAGTTCGGCAATTTTTTCCATTGCGTTTTTATCAAACATTAAATCAATGCCGTCCATTTTAAAAAGAGCTTCATATTGCTTGATAATAGAATTTTTTGGTTCAACCATAATGCGAACCAAAGTTTCTTTATCCATTCCCTTTAATGCGGTAATAACCGGCATTCGGCCTACAAGTTCGGGTATGATACCAAACTTTACAAGGTCTTGGTGGGTTGCAACCATATTAAGTGCTTCGGCCTCTTTACTTTTTGGTGATTTAACATCTGCACCAAAACCAAGACTGCTGCCACCAATACGGCGTTCAATTACCTTTTCAATGCCATCAAACGCACCCGCACAAATAAACAAAATATTTGTTGTGTCAATTTGAATAAACTCTTGTTGCGGATGTTTTCTGCCACCCTGTGGCGGAACATTAGAAACTGTGCCTTCCAAAATCTTTAAAAGTGCTTGTTGAAGGCCTTCACCGGTTACATCACGGGTAATGGATGCGGTTCCGCTTTTTCTTGCAATTTTATCGATTTCGTCAACATAAATAATGCCGCGTTCGGCTTTTTCAATATCATAATCGGCCGCTTGAATAAGTCGAAGAAGAATGTTTTCAACATCTTCACCAACATAACCTGCTTCGGTTAAAGTGGTAGCATCAGTAATAGCAATTGGCACATC